>JAKITI010000014.1 GCA_021648145.1 Gammaproteobacteria bacterium | reverse complement strand
ATGGTCAAGCGGACAGCAAGTTTGGTCTCAGCGTATCAGTTGATGATAGTGAAAGTTTTATCATAGCTGGAGCGATGCGTGCAGATGCAGGCTCTGATCGAAATCAAAAAACAGCAGGTGCTGCTTATTTCTATGAATTAGGTGCAATAAATAATGTACCGGTTGCAGTGGATGACAGTGCTAGTACGAATCAAGACACCGCAGTCACTATTGACAATGTATTGACCAATGACAGTGATGGCGACGGTGATGCGTTAAGCATCAAGAGTGTGGATGGCACATCAATGAAAGGTGGGTCAATCATCAATAATGAGGATGGTACATTCACTTATATCCCAAGAGCGGGTTTCAGTGGAGATGACAGTTTCAACTATATCATCAGTGATGGTAATGGTGGTGAAGCACAAGGAGTCGTTAATATTGCAGTCAATGCAGTTGGTGGTTTTGTTAATAAAGATCCTGTTGTTGTTAATGATAGTGTCAGCACTAATGAAAATGCTGCGGTGACTATAAACAATGTCTTGGTCAATGATAGCGATCCTGATGGTGACACCTTAAGTATTAAAAGTGCAGATGCTACATCTGCTCAAGGGGGCGCAGTTACCAATAATAGTGATGGTACATTCACTTACACACCTAAGGCTGGCTTTAGTGGTAACGACAATTTCAACTACATAGCCAGTGATGGCAATGGTGGTGAAACACAAGGAGTCGTTAATATTACAGTCAATAAAAAACCTGTTAAGAAAGATGATGGCGGTAGTGGTGCTTTGAGTTTGTGGGGACTATTGGCATTATTAGGTTTTCGGGTTTATAAAAACAACGATTAGATAGGTTTTAATAAGGGTATGCACTTGGGTAATACTAGGTGCATACGATGGAAATGGTTGTTTTTTAGGGTTGTATTAAAAAAATTTACTTTTACCACAGTAATTTATACCTGTTTGGAATATAATTCCAAATACTTCTGATGTAAATGTACGATGAAGTGTATAAATATTATTATTTGAGGGGCGTAGATTAATGAAAATATCAATATTATTATTTGTTACATTATTTTTTGGGTTGAGTGGTTTTGCTATTGCCGCTGATGATGGTGCAATAAAGAGAGGGGCTGCGAAAGCATTTTATTGTACAGATTGCCATGGATATAACGGAATGGGAACGACTACAAATTCAGAGCTGGCGGGGCTTAATAGTGCTGCGCTGGAAAAAATCCTTCTAACCAGTAAAAAAGGTAAATCTTCAATGAAGCAAGGTTTGCTGAAGAATTTTTCTGATTCAGATATTCATGAAATTGCTGCTTATTTCGGTTCATTGAAAAAAACTGGGCGAGGCGAGGTGAGCTATGCAAGAGATATTGGCCCGATCATTAGTATCCGTTGTGCTGAGTGCCACAGTAGCGAAGGTGAAGGAAAGCATGTTAGCGGCCTGGACATGACGCACTATGACGGCCTGATGAAAGGCACTCAAGAGGGTGGCAAAATGATCACACCAGGATCAGCCATCAACAGCTCCTTCATGGTAATGGTCACTCGTAAGGATCACCTGAGAATGCCTTACGGTAAATCTCCTCTGTCAGATGATGAGGTTCGTGTCATCAGTAAGTGGATTAACCAAGGGGCTAAAAATAACTAGGCCATTCTTGTGAAAGGGGGTATTTTGCCCCCTTTCGAAGCGTTGATATGAATGGGCTGTAAACGACGTTTTATTTAATACATAGTAGAAATACTTTATGACACACTCTCGTTTTTCGCTCCATTTTTCACATCTTCCGCTGGTACAAAAGGTGTTCTACACTTGCGTTTTGTGTGTTCTGGGCGTAGGTTATTTATTTGCCATGATTTATATTTTTGCCTCCCATCATGGACGTGATGGTAACGATATGTTGTCGGTGCAAGATATTATTATCGCCTACAGTGGTTCCAAGAGTGATACCAAACTGGAGTCGGCACTGAGAGGGTCGATGTCAGGCATGCTGGCCGCTGATGAGAATATCAAGATCATCGGCTGGGCTCGCGGAGGGGCAGAAGAAGATCTCTATGATTCAGATATAAAAGAGATCTTTGAAAATCGTTGCATTACTTGCCACAATAACCGCAATCCACACCTACCTAGTCTAGAAAATTACGAGAAAGTCAAATTGGTTCTCGAAGAGGATCACGGCATGAATCTCTTCACCCTAGTACGAGTTTCTCATATTCATTTATTTGGTTTGACATTTATTTTTTTCCTTATGGGGGGCATCTTTATGCATACCTATTTGCGAAAAGAGTGGGTGAAAATTGCTATCATTGCGACTCCTTTTGTAGCGATCATTTTTGATATTGCCTCATGGTATATGACCAAGGTTTATGAACCATTTGCTTGGGTCGTGATTGGAAGTGGTGCTTTGATCGGCCTTAGTTTTGCGGTGCAATTTTTTCTATCCATATATCAAATGTGGTTCTATAAACTACCACAAGAGGTTGAGCAAACTTTTTACTGTAGTGTGATAGAAAAGTCGCCATGAGGTGGTTGGGCCTCTTTCTGTTTTCTTTCATTTTTAGTGGTTGTGAATTGGAAGAAGCAGAAAATAATAGCGTACTCGAAGCCATACAGATTAGTTCGGCACTCAAGATAGTTGGTGTTGGTGATGCAGTAAAAGGGCGTGCTATTGCCAGCCAGTGTGCCGCCTGTCATGGGCTGAGTGGTGTCAGTGCACGCAGTGGCTCTCCCTTTATTGCCGGAATGGAACAAGACTATCTGGTTCGTTCTCTGCTTGCCTACCGTGATGGTACACGCAACCATAGTGCCATGAAATTGGCCAGTGATGCTCTCACTCCCTCACAAATGGCTGATGTAACCGCTTATTATGCCAGCCTTAAAACTGTCTGGCGTGGTGCAGTTGTGAGCCGTGAATCACGAAATATAATTAAAAACAGGCAGTGGCAGGTTTCTGATTCTATTGCCAGTAGTTGTCGTTCTTGCCATAGCCAAACAGCCCGTTACCAAAAAGATGAAGCGATTCCTTCACTCGATGGTATGCCGCTGGAGTATTTCAGGCCAGCTCTTAAGAGTTATCTGAATGGTCAGCGTGATAATGAGATTATGAAGCTCTTTAAAGGGCGTTTGAGTGGGCAGGATATTTATAGTCTCGGCATCTATTATGCGGCTATAAAACCATCATACACAGCACCGCCACCTGATCACGGTGATGCTGCTCGTGGTAAGTTTGCCGCCCGTGCCTGTGCAGGCTGTCATGGTTATAACGGCAATAGCCTTAATCCAAACATTCCTAATTTAGCAGGTCAATCACAACGTTATCTGATTAAAGCAACTCGTGATTACCGTGACGGTAGGCGTAGCGATTTGTTGATGCGTGCACCGGTCAAGAACCTCAGTGATGCCACTATTATCAATCTTTCTTCTTACTACGCTCGGCAAAAACCAGTTTCGCCACTGCATCGCGATAGTGTAACTGCGGAAGTTTTTGATCCTATTACTGAAGGCTCTCATCTCGCCGCTTCCTGTAATAGCTGTCACGGCAAAAATGGTAACAGTACAAATAATAGTGTGCCTAACCTTGCTGGATTGCACGTGAAGTACATTACAGCGGCCACAAAAGCATATCAGACAGGAGCGCGCCGACATTCTGCCATGCAGGAGATCGTAAGTTTTTATAGTGATACCGATATTGAGAAAATAGCTTATTACTATGCCATACAATCACCAGTTCAGTCGGTTGGCAGTAGTAAAAGCAACCTTGAGGGGGGTGAAGTTGCAAACAAGGCTTGTGGCAATTGTCATGGTGAAGGGGGAGTCAGCCCCAATCCTGCCACTATACCTAGCTTGGCAGGGCAGCAGGTTGATTACATTATTAAAGCCACTCGCGCTTATGCTAAAGGTTCTCGCCACAATGAAGGCATGAAATCTGTTGCAGAAAAGCTTGATGCAGATGAGCTGAAGCAGATTGCAGCCTACTTTGCTGGGCAACCGACTCCGCAAGTGGAGACTCAACTTCCCGATAATCCGGCTCGTATCGTTGAAGAACGCTGCAACCGCTGCCATGGAGAAAAAGGCTACAGTACTGAGCCTGGTGTGCCACGTCTGGCGGGGCAATTAGAGTCTTACTTAGTGGTGGCAATGAAGGAGTATCAGGACGGTGTGCGCAAAAACTCTATCATGTACGCCATGACAGAGACATTGAGCTTGCTTGAAATTAAAGCGATTGCAGCTTATTACGCCGAGCAAAAGTCACCTCTATAGGGATATTGTGGAGTTGTTGGGTATCGAGTCATTTACGAAATAACCTCCAAAAATTCTGTGTAATTTCAGAGGTTATACAGTTAATTATTCGAATTCAGAATTTACTCTAACGCCCTGACCAGCCCCAAGAGGCAAACCAGCGCCATAAAGACCACCAGTCGGGTCGGCCGGTAGAGCTACCTACACAAGTGGAATCGGCCACTGTGCTGCCAAAAACAGTATTAATTTGAATATTTCCAATGTCACCTGATCCACAATCAGTAATAATATAGTTATCGCTCCACGATTCGATATTGCACTTTTCAGATGTTTCCATGTTAACGATATTAGTGCCCGAATTTTCTGTATTCAAATGGTTGATAAAACCATTGCCATTGATCTTAATTTCCCCGTTGTCACAACTAATATCGCTCACACTGACATCAGGCCTTATCGCCAAGTTGATAATAGGGCTTTTGAGGGTTCTTTTAGCTAAATGTACATCATAGCTGCCTGGGGCTAAATCTTTAGGCAAGGTAAATTCAAGTGTGATTGGTGTTGATGCTGTGGGTTCGTACTCAAAAGTTAAACCCTCTTTATTGGTTAATACTAATTTTGCGACTATTTCTACAGAACCTTCATCTGTTTTTATTGTGCTGATAAATCCTGATCCTGTGAAGGATAGTACTTTTGACTCTGGAAGTTGAGCTGCGGTAATGCTTCTAGTCTTGCTGGTATTATTCCCCCCTACCTGCACATGCTCAATAATGGGTGTTACATTAGATTGGGGAGAGGGACCAAAGCCTCCATTGGGCAGGCCTCCTGTTATCTGCCAATTAATATGGCAACCATTGCAGTTCATAGCATTGCCAATATGTCCCATAAAGGGCTCTTCGCTGCCTGGGGAAATTCCGTCGCCCTTTGCATCAAACTCAATGGTGTGTAAAGAGATAGCTCCATGACATTTCTGACAGCCACGAATAGTATGGCCGGGTGGTGAAAAATCATGACAAATATCACAACCGTGCTCGGAGCCGCTATTAGGTTGGCCAACACCTGTACCATGATGCGTTTCATAGTTGGTAGGAACCATTCTCCCAGTGACTTGATCAGTCCCAGAAAAATGGCAATGTTCACAGTTACCAGTGCGACGACCATTATAGTCCGCGATGGGTGGATCATACTGGCTTGATGGGCTGGAGGGTTCATTGTAATTATCTCCAGGCCAAGGGGTAATCATTGAGGCTCGATAATCTGGAATATAATGATCACCATAAGGAAAATTAACCAAACTACCATGGCATATTGGACATTGAGCTTCCTGCGCTTTCTCTGTTAAATGGTGGACTGAGGCGATACCAGGTCTTTGTTCATGGCAGCTCATACAATCACGAAATACGGGTTCAGCGGGATCCAGTGCAAACTTAAAATAGCCTCCTAGAGGTCTGGATGGCTCGGTCACCCAGTCCACTTTATGGCAGGTGATACATTTGTGTGTACCGTCTGTCGAGTCATCTGGAAAAGGTGATGCAGAGTATTTACCAATCGGCGTGTCAACCCGTAGATGGTGACGGTCTGGTAAATAACCAATGTTAACCGGTGCTGGTGCATTGACAGGGTCACCATGGCAACCTAGACAAGTATGGAATGTCATATCATTCATCACCCCGTCAGGAATTCCTAAGTTTTGATTGACGGGTGGCGGTGGAATGTTGGACCAAGCGGTCGCTGTGGCTCCAGCCATTGTTATAAATATGGCTATTTTCAATAGTTGTTTAAACATAACTGTAATACCTCTATTTAACAGTTTTTAACGTCCAGCCCAGCCCCAGGAAGCAAACCAGCTCCAAAGAGACCACCAGTCGGGGCGACCCGTAGAGCTACCTTCACAAGCCGCATTGGCTAACGTATCTCCAAAAATGCTATTGATTTTTATATTTTCAACAGACCCAGTACCACAATTAGCAATAATTTTATGATCCTCCCAAGATTCAATACTACACTCTTCAGATGTTTTTGAATTTGTGATGTTAGTGCCTGAACTTTCTGCATTCAGGTAGCTAATGAAACCACTGCCATTGATAACAACTTCACCGCTGTCACAGCTAATGTCACTGACTATGAGGTCAGGCCTGATCACTAAATTAGCAATAGGGCTAATAATAGATTTTTTAGCGAGATGTACATCGTAACTACCTGACTCTAAATTTTCTGGCAAGATATATTCAAGCGTGGTCGGTGTTGATTTTGATGGTTCATACTCAAAAGTTTCACCAGTTTTATTGGTTAACACCAGTTTAGCTATGATCTCAATAGTGCCGTCAGGGCTTGCTATTTTGCTGGTAAATCCAGATCCAGTGAATGAAAGCGTTCTTGAATCTGTTGATTGCTGAGGTGCTTGTTGTAACTGTCGCGTACTGAGTGACGCGCTGGAGAGATTTCTGCTTCTATGAGAGCGCTTCCCCATTCCCATATGGGTAATAGTAGGTACAATATTAGCGCCAGATGATAAGCCTTGGTCACTTTGCAAGATGGCTTCAGTGCTCGCCCCTGCAAAGTTTCCATGGCAACCTCGGCAGTTGGCAGGGCTGCCGATATGCCCCCAAAAAGGCTCCTCTTTACCAGGAGTGATGCCGTCACCGTTACGGTCAAACTCGATGTTATGTAATGAGCTGACACCATGGCACTTTTCACAGCCACGAATGGTGTGGTTGGGGGGGGTTGTATCATGACATAGATCACAACCATGCACTGAACCGCTATCGGGTTGTCCGACACCGGTACCATGGTGGGTTTCGCGGTTTGTAGGTATGACTAGACCCGTGACTTGATCTGTGCCCGAAAAATGGCAATGTTCGCAGTTGCCTTTACGGCGGTCATTATAACTGGCAACAGGTGGATCAAATTGATTGGATGGACTGCTGCTATCGTAATTATCTCCTGGCCATGGTGTTATAAATGAGATGTCATAGTCTGGGATATAGTGGTCACCATAAGGAAAATCAATCAAACTGCCATGGCACAGTGGGCACAGGGCATCTTGTGCTTTTGGTGTTAAATGATGTACCGAGGCAATGCCAGGTTTTTGCTCATGGCAGGTCAGACAGTCACGAAATATTGGTTCTGTAGGGTCTAATGCAAATTTAAAGTAACCGCCTAGAGGTCTTGATGAGTCTTCGACCCAGTCAACTTTATGGCAAGTAATGCATTTATGATCACCACTTGGAGAGGCTTCTGGAAAAGGTGATGCGGAATATTCCTCAATAGGCGTATCAACTCGCAGGTGGTGCCGGTCAGGTAAGTAACCAATATTAACCGGAGCAGGTGCATTGACAGGATCACCATGACAACCCAGGCAGGTCTGAAATGTCATATCATTCAGCACTCCATCGGGAATGCCTATATTTTGGTTGACTGGCGGTGGGGGAACACTAGCCCAAGCAGGTGTAGTAAATATAGCAATCGTACATAGAAGGGTTCGTAGTGTCTGCTTAAATATTAATGATGTTTTCATTAGCAGCCACCTCCGCCCATCATTCGGCCACCCATGCCACCACCACCCATACCACCACCACTGTTTGTGTAATCATATGTGCCATCTTCGTAGATCGTGATGCCGTGACAAACGCTGCAATTACGCCCCATCATCGGGTGACGGTTACTCATCGGCGGGCCTGTGACTGTATCGACGCTATGGCAATAGAGGCAGTCTCTGAAAACGTCAAATTTGTACGAAACCGTTTCGCTATCCCAAACAAAACGATGGCAAGAGGTGCAATCATAAACATCACCTAAGTCTGCACCTGGTGGTCCGGTAGGGCATTCAACCTTTTCACCGACTTTCAAATGGTGTTTGTTTGGGTTGCGCCATTGAAGCCATTCAGCCAAAGGGCTATCGCCTTTTTCAAAACGTTTGACATGACAAACACGGCACTTGGCCGCAGTGACATTACTTCCGAAGAGGTCTTTTCCCATCATTGCTAAACTGGGTGGTGAGATAGTTAAGAAGCCAATGCCGATAGTGAATATTGGTGTTAATAGCAGGAGATATCGCAGTTTTTTGATCATGATTTCACCTAATTTATCATTGATTGTTAACACTTTTTTGACCCGTTTTGGGAGCAAATCAGCTTAAGAGTCCATAAGCCAAGGCGAGAGCACTCTCAGGGTCATCGTGATAAATAATGCAGGCCTGGAAAGTCATCAATGAAAACTCTATTCTTTTAAAAAAATTTCAATACTGGCTTTTTCTTTAAGCATTTTTGTGTGTTCAGTCACGCTGTGACTAACGGTCTCATTTTCTAAATATTTTAGAAGAAAGTCTCTGACTTTGTTGTAAGGAGAGAAGGTGCTTGGTTTTTTATCTGTAATCATTAGAACGTGATAACCAAAATTTGATTTAATTACGTGGCTTACGATGTTTGGCATAATGGTGAATGCAATGTTGTCCACTTTTTTAGGTAGAGTGCCACGCTTTATAAAACCACGTTCACCTCCCGTGACTTCTAATTTTGTTTTTTCAGTCATTATTTCAGCAACGTTGGAAAAGCTTTTTCCATCAAAGAGTAATTGGCGTGCTTCTTCAGCCTTTTTTTCTATCACTTCTTTTTCTTTTGGAGCGATCCCTTTCTCAACGGGTATAAAGATTTGGCTAAGTTTTACTTGCTCTGGAATTTTAAAGCTGGTTTTTTGTGTCTCATACAGTGCTTTTATATCAGCTTCTGGAATATTTGGATTGGTCAAACCTTGTTTGTCAAAATAGGCTTGCACAAGAAATGTACCTCTAAAAAAATCACGTTTTTCTTTTAAAGAGCTGTCTTTAGTGGCTAAAAATTTCTCATAGGATTTTTCGCTGCCAAATGTATGCGCTAAAGAGAGCAGCTTTTGATCAACATTCTCTTTTATTTTAGCTAGTTTTTTCTTTGAGAATTTTTCAGATTGACTCGCTTGGTAGAGAACTTTGGAATTAATTAATTCACTGAGTGTTTGCATTTTAAGAGCATATGCAATTTCGGGTTTTTGTTGATCTATTGATGCGACTCCAAATTTTCTGCTCTTATTAAAACGCAAATCCATAGATTCAGTGAGCTCTTTTTCATAGATGGGTTCGCCGTTGACTTTGGCGACAATGGTCGGGCTGTTGCTGTACGCAGTGGTTGTCATTAAAAGCAAAACAGTGGCGACTAAAAATATTTTGTACATAAGCAAACCTTTTTAAAGTGCATTAAAAAAGGAGGCTTTGCTAAGGCCTCCTTCCTATCAAATAGTTTGATTGACCTGACAAAGAGCGAAAGAAAGAGCTCTTTGTCAAGCAAGGTTATGGCTTAACGTCCTGACCAACCCCAGGAAGCAAACCAGCTCCAGAGAGACCACCAGTCAGGTCGGCCACCAGTGCTGCTACCGCAAGCTTCATTAGAAGAGGCATCGCCGTAGAGGCTGTCAAGAGTGACAGTACCTGAGCCTTCACCACAATCTGCTACAATTTGGGTGTTGGTCCAGGATTCGACTGAACATGCCAAGCTATCTCTAGCCACACCCACCAGATCTCCACCATCCACATAACCTTCGTTGCCGTACTTGTCGGCGGTTAGCATGCTACCGAAGCCAAAGCCGTTGATTGTGACCGTGCCATCAGTACAGTTGACCGATTCAATCGTAGGGTTGTGTGTGATAAGGAACGGCACAGTGCCAGACTGTTGTGAATAATCACGCTCACCGTTCATTTCTGTATAGCGTTGACCTTTTACGACATAAAGCTCGTAAGTATCAGCTTGCATAGTGGCGGGAATGGTCACGTTAACGGTTGTTTCCGTAACATCACTTCTCCCTAAATCCAACTTGGTAACCACGCCACTGGAATCAATCAGCTCAACATGTGGAATCGCTTCTTTAACTCCAAAGGATGTATTTAGAGTTGCGTAGAAGCCTGTGCCTGTAATCGTGAGAGCTGTCGTTGTACCCGCAATGGCTCCGGCAGTACTCATAGACTCAATTTCAGGTACAGGAGTGTTGTATCCAACTAGTCCACCAAACTCAGAACCGCTGCTGCCAGAAAGTGAACGACTGGATGCTTCGAATACTTCACCTGTTCTAAAGTTTAGATGACAACCACGACAGTTTAAATCGTTACCGATGTGTCCCATAAATGGCTTTTCATTGCCAGGGTCAATGCCATCGCCTTCTGCATCATACTCAATTGCATGCAGAGTACTGATTCCATGACAAACTTCACAACCACGGATTGCATAATCAGGTGGATCACTAGGTGAATGGCAAAGATCACAGCTATGCACTGAGCCACTTCCAGGTTGGCCAACACCCGAACCATGGTGGTTTGTCATGTTGGTGCCGACATCAGATTTTGCCAGACCTGTGTTAGGTTGTACTTCATCGCCTGGATTTTCACCCGCGAAATGGCAATGTTCGCAGTTACCTGTGCGACGACCGCCAGCCTCATCATCAGCAAGTAATATGGCTTTAGTCTCACCATCTCCATCCATTTCATAGCGATAGCGTGGAGGGTTGATTTGGAATTGTCCACCTTCTTCAAGATAGACTTCAGCAACCTCTGGACATTCGGAATAAAAGTCTCGCAAGACGCTCTTCCAGGCTGGGTCATCATAGTTATCACCAGGCCATGGTGTAATTAACGAAATATTGTAGTCATTTCGCTCTGTTGAAATAGGGTTGTCTGGATCAATAGCCGTTGGATCAACTTTGTCACAGTTACGTGCTTTGTCAGCTGTAGGGTCAGGAATCCTGTGGTCATCCGTTGCATTATTAACTGTACTGCCATGGCATTGATAACAGAGTTTTTTCTGAGCTTTGTCTGTCAAGTGATGAACCGTTGCTTTTAAATTTCCATTATCATCTACAGTCTGTTTGTGACAGTTTAAACAATCACGAAACAGAGGCTCTGTTGGCTCTTCTGCAAATTTAAAGTAACCCCCGAGAGGCCTTGATGAGTCTTCGACCCAGTCAACTTTATGGCAAGTAATACATTTATGGTCGCCATCTGGAGAGAGGTCTGGGTAGGGTGAGTCTGTGTATTCACCGATCGGTGTATCGACTCGAAGGTGATGTCGGTCAGGCAGATAGCCTATCTTGACGGGAGCCGGTGCGTTAACGGGATCCCCGTGGCAGCCTAGGCAGGTGTGAAAGGTCATTGTCTCAAATTTCCCATCAGGTATACCAATGTTTTGGTTTACCGGTGGGGGCGGTAGTTTTGCCCATGCCGTACTGCCCATAACGATAGCAGCTGTTAGCAGGAGGCCTTTTATCACTATCTTAATCATAGCTATACCCCTTAATTTTTAGTTATTTTTATTGTTTTATTCTCCTATCCTTTTGATAAACAGCAATCCTGAGTAGTATCATAGTGTATTAATAAGGTTTTAGTAAAGTTTTTTATCCCGTTACTTGGCAATCTATATCCGCTTAAAAATAAAGTTATTTTGGCATTGCTAATTAACAATAGTTTCATTATTTTTTTTTAGATTATTTATCAAGTAGATAAAAATCGAAAACCATACTTAAGTTAGCAATGCCGTTATTTTTTGGAGCATATTTATCAATGGGAGTTGTATCTGGTATTTACAGGAAAATCTTTGGAAAAGGTTTTCCTGTCGTCTTGCTTCATGGTTGGGGAGGGCACTCTGATCTTTGGGATAAGGTCGTTGACAAATTGAGCGAAAATTTCCAAGTAACGGTGATTGATTTGCCAGGGCATGGTCGCAGTGCATTGCAGAATTCATGCTATTCATTGGAAACAATTGCAGAGCAAGTGCTGGATGTTGCACCCGATAATGCAGTCTGGACAGGGTGGTCTTTAGGCGGCATTATTGCTCAATATATTGCAGTTAATGCGTCTGAGCGTGTGCATGCGTTATCACTGGTGACAAGTACACCGCAGTTTGTCAGTGACAGTAATTGGCCGTGTGCAGTGGAACCTTCGGTATTAGTTCAGTTTGCGGATGCTTTGCTTGAAGATGAAAAGGCGATATTAAATCGTTTTGTTGCACTGCAAGTTCGTGGTTCTATTAATGCTCGTGAGACATTGCGGCAACTGCGTGCCCAGTTGTTTAAATTTGGTACGCCTGAAGTCACCGCGCTGAAAGGCGGCCTTTCTATCTTGCAAACAGCAAATTTGCGACCGGATTTAAAAAATATAAGCTGTCCAGTTCAAATGATTTTTGGTGAGCATGACCAATTGGTTCCTGCTTCAGTAGGCACAGCAGTGCAACCACTATTAGCCAATGTTAGAATTGATGTTTTGAGCGGTGCTGGCCATGTGCCTTTTATCTCACACCCTGCTGAATTTCTTCTCACCATAACGGACTTTTTGAATGAATTTTCCATCTGACTCTTCCTATCACTTAGATAAGGAACTGGTACGTCAGGCATTTAATAGTGCCGCCCCCCATTATGATGAAGCGGCTGTATTGCAGCATGAAATTGCAGAGCGACTGCTTGATCGCCTGGATTTTTTACGTGTTTCACCTGAGCAGATTTATGATATTGGTGCAGGCACAGGGTATTTAAGTCGAGGTTTAGCTGCGCGCTATTCTGACGCACATATCACTTCACTCGATTTAGCACATGCGATGTTACAACAAGCACATCAAAATTTTGATGTTGATCACGCGACCAGACAATCTGTGATTTGTGGTGATGCAGAGTCGTTACCTTTGGCAACAAATAGCAGCGACATGTTGTTTTCCAGCTCGACAATTCAATGGTGCAACGATCTTAAACAAGCATTTACAGAATTTTCGCGGGTACTGAAACCTGAAGGTTTGATTATGTTCAGTACCTTTGGTCCTGATACGCTGAAAGAATTACGTCAGAGTTGGGCGGAAGTTGATGATGAAATTCATGTCAATGCATTTATTGATATGCATGATATTGGTGACATCATGAAAGATACTGGTTTCAAAATGGTGATTCTTGATACGGAAGACATTACGCTGACCTATGAAACTGTTACAGCACTCATGAAAGACCTGAAAATGATCGGTGCTCATAATGTGAATTCAGGTCGCTCACGAGCCTTGACAACTCCTGCAAAGATTAAAAAACTCATGGCAGCTTACGAACAATTTCGTAATGATGACGGTCGATTGCCTGCGACTTATGAAGTGGTATACGGTCATGCGTGGCTGGCTAATGCTGAGGAGCAAAAGCAAGAAGCGAATGCTCCCATCCATATTCCATTGGAACAGTTTCGACGACGTTTGCGAAATGGTGGGTTTTAAAACATGTGGCAGTTTTGGGTTGATCGTGGCGGAACCTTTACAGATATTGTGGCCTGTTTGCCCTATGGTGAATTAAAAACTCATAAGCTACTTTCAGAAAATCCTGAGCAATATTCCGATGCTGCGATTGCTGGTATTCGCTATTTTTTAGGTATTGAAAAAGATCAGAAGATTCCTGTTGAAAAAATCAAAATAGTAAAAATGGGCACTACAGTGGCCACTAATGCATTACTGGAGCGCAAAGGTGAAGCGGTTGCGTTGATTACCAATCGTGGTTTTAAAGATGCACTACAGATCGGCTATCAAAATCGCCCTGATATTTTTGCTTTAGAAATCCACCGTCCCGAGCCACTTTATAGCCAGTCGGTGGAAATAAGTGGCCGTCTGGATGTCAATGGGCAAGAGATTGAAGCACTGGATCTGCCCCATACACAGAAAAAACTGCAAGCGCTTTTTGATCATGGGGTTCGTTCATTGGCCATCGTCTTATTGCATGGCTATCGTTTTAATCAGCATGAAAAAGTTGTCGCGGATATTGCAAAACAGATCGGATTTTCACAAATTTCGGTTTCTCATCAAGTCAGCCCGATGATCAAATATATTAATCGTGGGCAAACAACGGTGGTGGATGCTTATTTGAGTCCTGTGTTACGGCATTATGTTGAGCAAGTTGAAAAAGAGTTGCCCGGGGTTGATTTGCAATTTATGCAATCGCTGGGAGGGCTGACTTCTGCGCATCTCTTCCAGGGAAAAGATGCCATTTTATCCGGCCCTGCGGGCGGTATTATTGGCGCGGTGAAAGTTTCGCAACAAGCGGGTTATCAAAACATAATTGGTTTCGATATGGGGGGAACCTCAACGGATGTTTCTCACTTTTCGGGGGAGTATGAGCGCACTCTGGAAACTGAGATTGCCGGTGTGAAAATGTGTGTGCCGATGCTGTCGATTCATACTGTTGCGGCGGGTGGTGGCTCAGTGGTCTCTTATGAAGGTGAGCGCTTGCGCGTGGGGCCAGAATCTGCGGGGGCTGATCCCGGCCCCGCATCCTATCGCCGTGGTGGGCCTTTAACGGTGACCGATTGTAATGTGCTGCTGGGACGGGTTCAGCCCGACTACTTCCCCAAAGTCTTTGGCGCTCATGCAGATTTACCTCTGGATCGACTCTGTGTTCAGGAAAAATTCCAAGCTTTGGCTGAAAAGTCAGGGGAAAGTATTGAAAAACTTGCTTTGGGTGCATTGGAAATTGCGGTTTCCAATATGGCGAATGCGATTAAAACTATTTCTGTGCAGCGGGGTTATGATCTAAACGACTATATTCTCACCTGCTTTGGTGGAGCCGGAGGGCAACATGCTTGTCAGGTGGCTGATGCACTCTTTATTCGTAAAATATTGTTGCACCCTTATGCGGGTGTGTTATCTGCTTTTGGCATGGGTTTGGCTGAAATTCGTGAGCGGCAGGATCGTACCATTGAGCGGCCATTTTCAAAGGGCATGGCCTTGGAAGAAGAATACCTGTCATTGGAAACACCTCTTCAAGAGAAGTTGCTTCAGCAAAATCAAATTCACTTTCAGCGAAAGAGGCGTTTACAACTGCGTTACCAAGGCAGTAATACTGCATTGGAAGTGGGTTTCGATGGCGAACTCTCTTCTGTTCAAGCACTGTTTGAATCGAGCCATCAACAGCACTTTGGCTTTATTTTAAAAGAGACACCATTGGTGGTGGCTAGTATCAGTGTCGAGCTTATTGGAACAATGGAGACGATTGAATATTGTTTCAATAAAAGTAGAGACAAAGACAAATTTTCAGCAAAACCATTGGATACCGTTTCACTCTATTCTGATGGAGCGTGGCAACAAGTGCCGGTCTATCAGCGGCAAAACTTGATCACTAAACAGATCATAAAAGGCCCAGCCCTGATTCTAGAAAAAACAGGTACGATCGTGGTCGAACCTGAGTGGCAGGCCTGTTTGACTGAAATAGGCAATCTTGAGCTCAGTCGGCCAAACCCTGTTCATCAAGAGCACTCAGAGGCTTTTGATGTCAATTATGTTGATCCTGTGCGTTTGGAATTATTTAATAATCGCTTTAAAAGTATTGCGGAGCAGATGGGAGTCACCCTCGCTAATACGGCACACTCCGTTAACATTAAAGAACGGCTAGATTTTTCTTGCGCACTGTTTGATGCAGAAGGCCAGCTCATTGCCAATGCACCCCATGTTCCAGTGCATCTCGGGTCGATGGGTGAGTCGATTCGGGCGGTAATCCAGAAAGTTGGGTCGCAGCTGCAAGCGGGGGATGTTTATGCGCTGAATAACCCTTATTCAGGCGGCACTCATCTGCCCGATATCACCGTTGTCACACCTCTTTTTATGGATCAAAAAATACGATTTTATGTGGCCAGCCGAGGGCATCACGCAGATATCGGCGGCATCAGTCCAGGTTCTATGCCAGCGAATAGCCGTCATATTGATGAAGAAGGTTTGCTGCTTGATTGTGTTGCGTTGGTTAAAAATGGTCAATTTTTAGAGGGTGAGTTGCAGCGTCTGTTTTTTGTTGCACGTAACACAGAGCAAAACCTGGCGGATCTGCGTGCCCAGATTGCTGCAAATCAGAAAGGCATTCAAGAGTTACGGCTGTTATGTGATCAGTCGGGCGCTGATGTGGTCAGCTCTTATATGAGCCATATTCTGGATGCCTCTGAAAAAATGGTACGACGATTGTTGCCAACACTCTCTGACGGTACGTTCTGTTATGCGATGGATAATGGCGCTGAAGTGTGCCTGAAAGTGACAATCAATCGCGAGCAAGAGACGATGGAGCTTGATTTTAAAGGAACGTCTGCACGGCTTGATAATAATTTCAATGCACCGGCTTCGATTTGTCGCGCTGCGACACTTTATGTATTAAGAACTTTGATTGATGAAGACATTCCGCTCAATGATGGCTTTTTGCGCCCGATCATACTTAATATACCTAAAGATAGTTTTTTGAACCCGAGCTACCCAGCCGCTGTTGTTGCAGGCAATGTTGAAACATCACAATGTATTACGGATGCAATTTATGGGGCGTTGAATATTCAGGCGGCATCACAGGGCACAATGAATAATCTGACATTCGGCAATGAGCACTATCAATATTATGAGACGATTGGCGGCGGAACGGGCGCGGGCCCAGGCTATTCAGGAGTGGCCGCGATACACAGTCATATGACTAATTCACGTCTGACTGACCCTGAAATATTAGAGCTACGTTACCCAGTGCGCCTGGAAGTTTTTGCAATTCGGGAAAATAGTGGGGGTTGTGGTGAATATTCTGGGGGTGGTGGTATGATACGTCAGATTCGGTTTTTACAGGGTATGCAGCTCTCAATTTTAGCCAATCGGCGCAAGGTTGCTCCTTATGGCCTTGGTGGCGGTCAGTCAGGACGGGTTGGCCAGCAGTGGATAAAGAGAGAAAATGGTCAGAGTGAGAGATTGCCTTCGACCTGTTGCATTGAAATGAAATCGGGTGATATTTTTAGGATTGAGACCCCAGGTGGGGGCGGCTATGGTGAGCCTGTTAAAAAGAATGGATAACAAAGAGATTATTGATCGACTTGAGCGCCGTTTAGGACGCATGCATGCAAGGCAGCGGCTTGGAATTGAGGATGACCATGACGCACATGTTTTTGGTCATGGCCTTAATTTTTTTCATATTGAAAACTGGTATTCGATTCACTCCTTGATTCGCAACACCCTGAAAATATCAGGGTTATATTGGCGCGGGCGCAACAATTGTAAACGCATTGAATTGCGGCACAACTACATCAAATTGTCGGATCTACCCGCAGAATTCGATGGGTTTACGATACTTCACATCAGTGATATGCACGTTGATATGAACCCGGAAGTGATGACTCGTTTAATCGAGCTATTACAAGAAATTGATTATGATATCTGCGTGTTAACAGGTGATTACCGTGGGAAAACCTTTGGTTCATTTGATGAAACTCTTGAGGGTATGGCGCGTGTACAGGCGCACATCAAAAAGCAGACTTTAGGAGTGTTAGGCAACCACGATACGATACGTATGTTGCCGGGGCTTGAAGATATGGGAATTACGATGTTGCTGAATGAATCGACAACCATTCAGCGAGGTGATGCACGGCTTCACTTTGCGGGTGTTGATGACGCTCACTACTTTCGTGCGGATAATATCGAAAAAGCGGCGGCTAAAATACCGCATAATGAATTTTCTATTATGCTCTCACATACGCCTGAAATATATCGCCAGGCCGCTTATGCCGATTTCAATGTATTGTTGGGTGGGCATACTCATGGTGGTCAGATCTGCCTTCCTGGAAAAATCCCGCTGACCCTGGATGCAGATTTGCCAAGAGCTCTGGGGTCAGGGGCTTGGAAGTATCATAATATGGTGGGTTACACTTCGGTCGGAGTTGGGGCATCTGTTGTTGCGGTACGGCTGAACTGCCCGCCGGAAATTACTCTGCATCACCTTTCTCACAACACGTTGTAAATTTTAATTTTTTACAGTCTTTTCGGGCTGTTTTTCGCTTTTTTCTGTGGTTTTACAGCAGTTTTTTCTGTTTCCAATGTCGTTCGCAATAGTGAGCAGAAAGTCAAAGTGGCAATGCGCGCGTATTGCTGAATCTATGACGGCATGGTAAAAAGGTCAGTAATAAAATCAAAAATAGAGTGATTGAGATGTCAATTAAAAGGTCATTATTGACTACATTGAAGTGCAGTGTGTTGTTTCTGGTCCATGTAGCAATGAAATTCAGGTTGGCTTCGGCTTGTTGTTTGCTGGTCTGCTTTTCAGCTTCAAATGTAATGGCTGAAAATTTGTTGTTGTCCCCGCCTGATGAGGGGCGTGATGTTCTTGTGCTGTACGACAATGCCGGTGAATTTGGTCATATTGGTAAGGAACACGCGATGATGCTTGAGAACCTTCTTGGGCATTTTCATGCCACAGTTAAGCTATGGCCAGTGTCTGAATACCAGTCTGGTCAGTTTGATGGGTATGATGTTATTTTCTACATAGGCGCCACTTTTGATGAGCCGGCAAAACGGCTGGCAAGTGGAGAACAAAAAAAATACGAGAACTACCAAAGCTTTCTGACCGATGTTGCAGAAACAGATTCTACCGTTGTATGGCTCAACCATAACATCAAGAGTTTGGTTAATCAGATGGGGGTAGAAAATTTTATAAATAAGTATGGGTTTCAATTTTTAGGGGTTGATAACAACAGAAAATTTAATCGTGTTGAATACAAGGGTGTAGAGCTTCATAAGGGTGTTGTGGTTTATGCGAACCCAGGTGCCAGTATGGACAAATGTATTAATGAAGTGGATGGTATTCAATGGACAGCAGGGGATAACCGGCAAGGCCCATGGGCATGTGATACGGTTCTGAATACCGTTAAAATAATTGATGCCAACAAAAGCTCTGCTTATGCAACCGCCTATCCAACCTCTGAAATAGACGGCGATTTAACCAAACTCCCTTATATCACTCGCTCCGTCAATTTTTGGTATGTCGGTGATCTCCCATTTTTGTTTCTTTCTGAAGAGGATCGTTACCTGGTTTTTGCTGATTTGCTGCACGATATTCTGGAGTCGGGTGTTGTTGAAGAAAAAAAACATATACTTCTTCGTCTGGAGGACGTTAGCCCGGGTAAAGATAGCCGAGACTTGGAGAAAATCGCAGGGTACCTTGAGTCAGAAAATATACCGTTCACCATTGCTGCGGTCGCGACGTATGAAGACCCTCGCGGTATGGAAAATAGTGGTGTGCCAAAATCGCTTAAAATGCTTGGCTCGTCGATAGCTGATGTGATCAAACGTCATTACGATACAGGGTTGGCCTCTGTAATAATGCATGGGTACAGCCACCAGTGGAGTGGTGGCGCGAATCCATTCAACGGAATAACAGGTCATGACTTTGAATTTTTTCGGGTGACCATGAATGATGATGGGTCACTGAACTATCTAGGCGCACTGCCTGAAGACTCTGCTGAGTGGGCGACTGACAGAGTGACTGAAGCAACCCACATTTTTTTTGATAGTGGCTTCAAACCTTTTGCTTGGGAAGCGGCTCATTATATGGCAAGTGAGACGAGCTATGTTGCAATTCAAAAACTATTTCCAATTCATTATGGGCGTTTAATTTATTTTAGTGATGAGAGCCCTGGTGGAAAGTTCTTTAGTCAATTTTTCCCATATCCCATAGAAAAAGATTTGTATGGTTATCAGTTAATCCCTGAGAATATGGGGAATGTGACTCTGGTTCCCATTCCTGGGTATCGTGCCGTGTCTCCTGATGATTTGGTTCGATATGCGGAAAAATTATCTGTTGTCCGCGATCGTGTGGCCAGTTTTTTCTATCACCCCGAGTTGGGCGTGGAGCACCTTAAAAAGGTGGTCGATGGTGTGCGGCAGGCGGGTTATGAATTTATCAGTCCCTGTGAGCTGGGGTATGTGTGTGATGGCAGTGCGACTGTTGTTCCAGAGCGAAAAATAGAAGCGCCCATCACGGCTAAAAGCAGCTCTGGCGGAGGTGCGACAGGTTTGATTGAGTTGCTGCTAGCAATGGCGGCGGTTCTTATGATTAGGAGTAAAGGCCGAAATCCAGAGTAGGCACAAAATAACAGGGCTCACGTGGCTATGTTTGTTAGAGCTTAATTTGTACGACATTAGTCCAGTTACTTTCGATGATAATGATAGCGCATTCGCGTGCCATGCAAGAGTGAAAGCGTGATTTCATCCGCCGAGAGAGCTAAAGGAAAATAAGTTCCAGAGATTCGTGCGGAGTTGATGCTTGTGCCTTCCATGCGGCTCTGTGAAAAATCTATACCACGCAAGTCGGACTGACGAAAGTAAGCATGATTAAAATCAATGCCTTCGGCATCCATGCCTCTTAAGTCAAGGTTGCGAAAATCACAATAACTAAAATCGAGTTTTTTACCACTTTTTCTTTGCGCATTAAATTCTTTGATGTTTTCTTCCCGAAGTAATTGATACATCGGATCATCAGTGATTTTAGGCCTGATATTCATTTGTTTGTCTCCTTTTTATCTTGACTGCTAGCAAGAGTTTAATGCAGCTTTAAAGTTTACGGCAGTATTGAGTATATTCTAAATGGGGTATCGTCACCTTAATAATAGTCTGTAATTTTAAAGCTCTGAATTCAGAAAATAAAATACACATCGTGAAGAAGATGGAACGTTTTTTTGAGGGTTTAAATATTATTGTTATTGTTTTGTAATGAGCTTGAATATCAATGTTAAAGCTTGATAAAAAAGCTTGGTTATTTGGGTTTTTAAAGAATCGAACTGAAAAAATACTTTTGTGCTGGTCTTGCGTAAGCTGGATGGTTTTGATTTAATGTAAAGGTCTTCGTATGAAGGGTATACTTTTTACTTTTTACTTTTTAGCCAATTGATCGCATAGATTTAGATGGCTTTTTCGTGCAAAGACGTCAAATAGAAAGTGCTAGTTGGCGAAAAAGATTGGGTTCTGAAGCGAATGATCGGTTTACGGGGCTCAATGTTGTACTGAACGAACCTCTAGGAATGAAGAAAATGATAATAAAAAACAGACTCCACTTTTCACATTACTTTTTTGATATTAAATTTACATTACTCATTTGTGTTGTATTGTTCGCACAAGCATATACTTCTGGTATTGCTAACGCTTCAGATAATGAGGCGACACTAATGTCTGAAGAACATCGTAAAATGCTAGGGTTTGGCGATGATCATGGTAAAAAGCATGACGACGATCATAAGCATGACAAGAAAAAAGATAAGAAACACTGTAAGAAAGAACATAAAGGTGAAAATCTAAAGCAGTGCATAAGAGATCATAAGGATAGTCCCGTTATTGATCCGACACCGGTTGATCCAACACCCGTTGATCAGCGTGCTTTGATTCTCTATGACGCACCGGCTGGAGTGCCTATGCAAAAACTGGGGCTGTCCCAGGCAATTATGCTTAAAAACCTGCTTGGCCATTTTCCAATGGATGTAGAAATGAAGCGGATTGCAGATTACGTAGCAGGCGAAGTTGAATCTTATGATGCGCTTTTTTATCTTGGGAGCTACTACAATAACTCTGCCCCAAGCAGCTTCCATTCCGATGTTTCAACCACCAATACAACGGTTGTTTGGTTTAAATATAACTTATGGGATCTGGCTTGGAACACCGCTTATGGTTTTAGTGAAAAGTTTGGTATCAACTTAATTGAATCCAGAGGATTTGATACACCGCCATCACCCAGTAATTCTGAGCCTGGTTTCTTTGATACCGTTATGTATAAAGGTTTACCATTCAAGAAGTTTTATGCTTATGATGCTACGACACAAGCAATTTCTGCAGACCCAGATATCGGCATCGTCAAAGTCAGTGATCCTGCTAAAGCGACAACACTCGTAGAGATCGTTAATAGCGGCACAAACGAACGTGCACCCTATATTACGAACTCTGCAAACTTCTGGTATGTTGCTGATATTCCACTTTCATTTATTGGCCCGAGAGATCGTTATTTAGTATTCAGTGATATGCTTCATGACATCTTGGAAATTCCACATGAAGAAAACCGTCGTGCCATGGTTCGTTTTGAGGATATCAGTGCTAAAACTAGCTCAGTGGCCTTAAATCAGCTCAGTGACTATCTGAGTGCCAAACAGATTCCATTTACAATGGCTGTTGTTCCGATCTATAGAGATCCACTCGGTGTCTTTAATAATGGTGTTGCGGAGGAAATTCCTATTTCTGAAGCTCCGAACTTGCTAGATTCATTGCAATATGCAACGGCTCGTGGTGGTCATGTTTTGATGCACGGTGTGACTCATCAATACAGTGATATGCAGAACCCAACTTCCGGTGTAACGGCAGATGATTATGAGTTTTGGGATGTTGTGAATAATCGACCTGTCAGTGAAGATTCTGTTGCTTGGACGGCAGATAGAATTCAGGCTGGGCGGGATGTGTTTGCAAGCGTAGGGATTACACCTTATGCATGGGAAACACCACACTATCAAGGTTCGCCCAATACTTATGCCGCACTGGGTGCGGGTGCAACGCGTTATGAGCGGTCATTCTATTACACCTCAACAAATCCGCAGTTAAATCTCGATACAAACAACCCTGATCGTGATTTTTCAATCGGTCAATTCTTTCCCTACATTATTGAATCCGATCATTATGGTCAAAAGGTTCTTCCTGAAAACCTCGGAAATTTTGTCTATGACATTGGTCAAAATGCAAATGTTGTAATGTGGAATGATCTTTATGAAAATGCAAAATATGCATTTGTCGTTCGCGATGGTTTTGCTTCCTTTTACTTTCATCCTTTTTGGTTGGAACCAGAGTTTAATGTTCCTGGTCTGGAAGATTTAAACAAGTTGGTAGAAGGTATTACAGGGTTAGGTTATCAATGGGTAAGTGGTCGTGATTTGGTAGAAGAGTAATCACATAGCTCATATGTAAAAGGGTCAATACGCTGGGATTTTCCCAGCGTGGGTCTGATACCTGTCATAATTATCCCGTTTTTTAATAGCGTTTGTGCTGTAGACCTCAGGAGTTTTGCTTCTTGAAGGAAAAATAAGCGCGCCTTAGCAGTTCTCCAAATATTGCAAAGCAATTTTGTTGGAGTTATAGGAGATAATAAAAAATGAAGCGTAAGCGTATTGCTGTCGTAATTGGCACGCGTCCGGAAGCTATAAAAATGGCTCCTGTTATTCACTCTCTAAAAAAGCACCCAGACTTATTTGAGATCGTTGTTATTTCTACGTCTCAACATAGACAGATGCTTGATCAGGTTTTTACTCTGTTCGAAATTGTTCCAGATGTTGATCTTTCGGTCATGCGGCCTAATCAAAATCTGACAGATTTGACGACTCTTGTACTCAAGGCGATGAGCCAAACAATTGATGACGTTAAACCCGATTTATTGTTGGTTCAAGGCGATACGACGACAGTCGTTGCTGCATCATTAGCCAGTTTTTATAAAAAAATACCTGTAGGTCATGTAGAGGCGGGTTTGCGTAGTCATGACAAATACAGTCCTTTTCCTGAAGAGATAAACCGCCAATTGGCTTCGGTGTTGGCAGATATACACTTTGCACCTACTGCACTGGCTAAAACAAAATTGTTGAATGAAGGTATTGCAGAAGAAAAAATTGTTGTTACGGGGAATACAGTCGTTGATGCTTTGACCATTCAGCTTGAAAAACCGTATCAGTTCGATAATACACCACTCGAAAATATACCTTTCGATGACCATCGTATTCTTTTCGTGACTTCCCATCGACGAGAGTCCTGGGGAACGGATCTGGAAAATACATGTGCTGCACTCAAGGCGTTAGTGGAAGCCTTTCCTGATCTTTTAATTGTCTACCCCGTACACATGAATCCAAATGTGCGTGAGCCGGTCATGCGCTTGCTAGATCAGGTTGAGCGCGTATACCTCACTGACCCCATTGATTATTTAACCTGTATTAATTTGATGAAACGGTCTTATATCATTTTGACTGATTCTGGAGGAATTCAGGAAGAAGCTCCGGCCTTTAAAATACCGGTTTTAGTGTTACGTGAACTCACCGAGCGCCCTGAAGCATTCCAGGCCGGAATGGCGAAAATTGTTGGTACAGACCGAGATAAAATATTTCAGGAAGCAAGCTTTTTATTAAATGATTTGTCTGCGTACCAATCCATGACTCACGGTAACAACCCCTATGGTGATGGTCATGCGGCAGACAGAATTGTAAAAGCAATCAGTCGTTGGAGACAGAAAGGACACACCTCTCTTTTAGAATCATCGGAAGAGTTTAATCCCTTAAGGAACCTCTGATTAAGTTGATTAGATTTAGGCGTAGGAAAAACTGTTTGTAACTTCCACGAAGCGAGCTGTAATAGCAATTCTATTGCTGCGAACTTCGGGGAAGTTACAAACAGTTTTAACAAGCATAAAATAATTGGACTTGATCAGAATTTCCTTATAATAAAGGTGTTGTTCAATGTTGGAATACAGCGATTTTATTGCGTATTTGCTGGTGTCAATGAAAGTGCTGCTGATTGTTGTCAGCATCATTTTTATTATCAGTGGTTTAGATGATCTGTTTATTGATATCTATTTTATGGTGCGAAGTTTATATCGACGTTACTTTGTTTTACCTAAGTATCAAGCACTCACTGAGAATGATCTTCGGCGGAAGCCAGAAAAACCGATTGCTGTATTCGTTCCAGCATGGGATGAATCTGCGGTTATTCGGCCTATGTTGGAGAATACGATAAAAACTTTGGACTATGACAACTACTATCTTTTTGTGGGTACTTACCCTAATGACTTGAAGACGCAGCAAGAAGTGGAAAAAGTCAGTAGAAATCATAAAAATGTACACTGTATTGTTTGCCCTCATGATGGGCCAACGAATAAAGCTGATTGCCTTAACTGGATTAATTTGGGGATCAGGCAATTCGAAAAACAGAATAATATTCATTTCAATATTTTTGTTATGCAAGATTGCGAAGATGTTATTCATCCCTTGTGTTACAAGCTTTTTAATTACCTTGTTCCGCGAAAGGATATGGTTCAATTACCGGTTTTGTCATTAAAAACCAAGTGGTATCAATTTACTGGTGGCCACTATATTGATGAGTTTGCTCAAGGTCATTACAAGGATATTACTGTCAGAGAGCACCTTAATCGCAGTATTCCAGCAGCAGGAACTGGGTGCGCATTCAGTCGTCGAGCAATTGATTGCGTGGGAAATTCAAATGATAACCAAGTCTTTAGTCTGAATTCGTTGACTGAAGATTATGATTTTGGTTTCCGTTTAAAAGAGCATGGCCTGAAACAAATTTTTGTAAAATTTTCCATTAAACGGATGATAACAACAAAGGGCTTTTTTACGGGCAAGCTAAAACGTAAAGAGGTTGATGAGTATGTGTGTATCCGTGAATATTTTCCTGCAACACTCCGAGCGGCAGTGAAGCAGAAATCCCGTTGGGTTGTGGGTATTGTTTTCCAAGGTTGGGCAAACCTTGGCTGGAAAGGGGGTTTGAGCACAAAGTATATGTTATTTCGTGATCGCAAAGCTTTGGTGACAAATCTTGCTAATGTTTTGGCTTATTTGATCGTATTCACGATTGTGGGCATATGGATTTTTACTTGGGTGAATCCAGATGCTTATCGTTTTCCAGCCATTTTAGAACAAGGCAGCTGGCTTTGGTATTTGATTTTAATCAATATCGTTTTTTTAATTGCTCGAATTTTTCAGCGCGCTTATTGTGTGCAACGTCTCTATGGTTGGCAGCAAGCATTTCTCTCTTTTCCACGCATGATTTGGGGTAACGTTATCAATTTTTTAGCGACCTGCCGAGCGATCAAGCTTTATGTGAATTATTTGCTGACAGGTAAGAGTATTGCGTGGGATAAAACTGATCACCATTACCCCACTGAGTCAGAGTTGGCCGCCGCAACTCACTCATCTCAATCGACCCCAGGTCGCTTGATTGAAGGTCGTGTTCAGTCACAAATAAGTCAGAAAGTATGATGAAAATGAGCCGTAATATACTAATGTCAGTGCGTAAACCAAGCTCTTTTTCTTTAGTGTTGGTGGTTATTTTATCTCTGTGCCATATATTCAGCAAACTAGGCTATGCGGCCGACGAGCCCGTATTTGGTGAAGGTTTTATTGAAAGCCAGAGGCATAGTGTTTCTGAGGAAAGCTGGTTAAAACAGCAAATTCGGCATTTTCGTAGTTATCCACATCTGGATCGTGCTTATCGATTAATTGAATCTGAAAATTATTCAAAAGCTTTAGGGGAATTAGAGCGGTATTTAGCTATTGACCCGCAGGATGTGGGCGCACGACTGAGCTATGTGATTGTTCTTTATAAGCTGAAAGAGTACGAATCAGTTATTAATGCGACGAATACTCTTCTTGAGGAGCAACCTGATAATTATGAAGCATTGAAATATCAGGCGTACGCCTATCAGCACCTTAATCGTCTTGAGGAGGCTGTGAGTGCTATAAATATGATTGAAAAAAGTGGCTCGATGAGCATGGAAAACCGCCAGTTTGCCTTAAATATGTCTGTAGATATCTTTTTAGGTCAAAAAAAATATAAGGAAGCATCAGGAGAGCTGGAGAAGTATCTGGCTATTTACCCACAGGATGTGGCTGCACGTTTGAGTTATATAATTGTTCTTTATAAACAAGAAAAATACAGGGAAGTCATCAATGCTGCAAATACTCTTCTTGAAGATCAGCCAGATAGTTATGAAACATTAAAATATCAGGCGTATGCCTACCAACACCTCAACCGCACCAATGAGGCTGTAAGTGTTCTTGAGATGATTTCAATGCATCAACAAGCCAGTCAGAGTGACCGTCAGTTTTCTTTGAATATGATTGTAGATCTCTTAGTCAGTCAAAAGAGGTATGTGAAAGCATTGTCAGTGCATCATCAGATCACTGAAAGTACAGTAAATTTTAAATATTATTACCGTTTAGGTGTTCTTTATTATGAGCTCAAACAATTAAATGAAGCGACATCTGCCTATGTGCAGGCCTATCAATTGGCAGTAGAAAATCAGGATAAATTTTCAGTTCTAATGGCATTAGGCGAAATTGCAAAAAAACGAAAAAGCAGGCAGGAGGCAGAAAACTATTTTATTTCTGCGGCGAGCCTTGCACCAAAAAACAGACGGGCTATTCGTGAGGTTGCTAATCTGGCGTACCAGCAAAAAAAATATGGTAAAGCAGTGCATTGGATACGCAAAGCGCTGAGTGACAAAGAGGATCGTGCTGATCGTGAGTTTTTGGCTCATGCGCTATATAGCCAAAAGCGGTACCCTTCTGCAATTCAGGAATATACCAAGCTCCTTGAGAAAATAAAAAACAGAGAAACACTTTACCGAGTGAGAATGGGGCTTGGGTACGCTTACTTCCATATTGGACAAATGAATCAAGCAGAACACGCATTTTCAAGAAGTATAAACTTGGCTCAAAGTAACCCTCAAAAATATGATGCTCATATTGCGTTAGGGTATTTGGCAAAACAGCGTAAAGACTGGATCAAAGCTGATAAACACTATCAGGCTGCACTCAAATCGAATTCATCAAGTACGGTACCAATGTGGGCGATGGCAGATATAGCTCAAGAGCAGGCAAATTATGAAATAGCCATTGACTGGTTTAATAAAGCGTTAAAGGTTGATACCAATCAAAGCGATCAAGGGCGTCTTGCTTACGCACACCAGGCATTGGGTGTTTCGCTTTATCAGCAGAAGAAGTGGATGTCTGCACTGGAGCAGTTTCAAGTCGTCTCAACAATGCAGAACGATAATTCACGGACTTTTCTTTATATGGCATTTTCTTATAAACAATTGGGGGATGATGCTGAAGCAGTGAAATATATGAACAAAGCTTTAGCTAACCCTGAACAATTGACGCAAGTTGAGTTAGGAAGTTTATACGGTGAATTGGGGTATTTGTATGCGGGTGTCGGTCAACATAGAGATTCGATCAAGGCTCTGGATAAATCTTTAAGCTATCGTGATGATAATGAGGTGATCTTAAATCGCAGCAGTCTGTATCGCTTGGTCGGTAATTTCGATAAAGCACAGCAAGACTTAGAAGGTCTTGATGGAAAAGTATTAACCCGTAAATTACAGTTGAATCGCTTAAATCAACTGGCATTGATATATGCTGAAAAGGAGCAATATGTATCTGCAATAAATGCGTTATTAAGGGCGGAAAGCTTAAGCAGCTCAGCTAAGCAGCAATATCGGCTTGCTACCTATTACAGGAGACTGGGCGATATCGAAAAAGCGACCCATTACCTCGAGCAAGCAGCATCTGGAAAACCAGATAACAGCCAGTATGCCGCATCTTTAGGGTATCTCCTCATGAACGAGGAGCGCTATGATGAAGCGGGAAGGTTATTTGAAGGTATCGTTAAGCGTGAACCTAGCTTTCCTCAAATTTATCAGAATCTGGGCTATGCACAAGCTCGAAATATGAATAATGATGGAGCAGTACGCTGGTTCAAACAGGGAGTTGATAGTCAGGCGAGTGATGAGCAGAAAAATTTAGAAAGTGATGTCATGCGAAGGGAGATCAGCAAGATCACGAATCGTTATGACTTTTCTTTTTACCAAGTGTATCGCTCAAATATAAGCGAGCAGGGGGCTGTATCTCCTTCTCTTGGCGGAGGTGCGATACCTTCGCAAGGTGGAGTTAACTTTACTTACCAACCTCCTGTTATTGGTTTTCGTGATGACCGTGTTTTTCAACTATTTGCTCGTGTTTTGTGGAATACAGCACCGAAAACACTTAGGTTAAATAATGACTCTTTACAGGGCGGTATCGGCTTGCGTTATAAGCCGTTGAGAAAGCATGGTCTATTTTTTGGCATTGAAAAGCTTTTTGAAATTGGTGACAATTCTATAGATGACTGGCTTGCTCGTGCCCAATACTCCTGGAATAAAAAGTTTATCGGTGATATAAAGAGTGATGATGATTATTACTATTTATCCCTTTATGGTGATTTTGGGATTTTCAGACGCAGCTCTACAGAACAAATATTTTCTTGGGAAGCTGGGTTCGGAAAAGAAATTCAACTGGGTTCAGGTCTCTCTGTGTCACCACACCTCGTAGCAAATGGACAATATCAAAATCCTGATATTAATAATGGTTCATATGCAGAGGCTGGGCTGGGTATATCTATGAAATATCTGTTTGGTGGAAGCCAGTATCAAGCAGATACGTCATCTGCTGAATTACGGATTCAGTATAAAGGTGAAATTGAAAACTACGCTTCTGGCTGGATGATAACTGGTGTCTTACAATACTGATAATCGAAGGTTATTCACTAAGTTGAACAATAGACGGGGTCTATTGTTTGTGAGCGTCATTGTAGGCATGCTTTTTTTAGCCGCTCCTATTATTGCTAAAAGTGATGAAGTGCCTGCTCCACGTCTACAAGGAACATTCGTCCAGTTGCTTTCGCATCATGGTGACTGGACAAAGAGTGATTGGCATGAATTATTTGATGACTTTAGTGCACTCCAACTGTCTCAGATTATTATTCAATGGTCTGTGATTGATGATATTGCATTTTACCCATCACCACACTATTCACATTTACCGAAACACCCCTTGGAAATAGTTCTCAAGCTAGCCGATGAACATAATATAGATGTACTTGTTGGCTTGGCCTATGACACCCAATATTGGGCGAAAGTGGGTAGTGAACCACAAGATCTTGAAGTGTATTTCAATAATTTTTATGAGCGCTCGTCTTTGGCTGCAAGTGAAATGCGCCCATTGGCAACGAAATACTCTTCATTCAAGGGGTGGTATATTTCAGAAGAAATTGATGATATAAATTGGCGTAGTTTTGAATCGCAACAAGTGTTGTTTCATTATCTGGAAAAATTGACTAAACACTTACGGGTTTTAACCCCTGACAAGCAAGTTGCTTTATCCGGTTTTTCAAATGGTGCTTTGAGTCCTGACAGTTTTCAAACATTTTGGAGTGAGTTACTTGTTCGCGCCAATGTTGATACGGTGCTGTTTCAAGATGGAATTGGTGTAAACAAACTGCAGTTAGACAACTTGCACCACTATCTTAAGGCGATGCGCAATGCCGCTTTAGCAACAGGAACTGAGTTACAAGCTATTATCGAAACTTTCACACAAATTGCAGGTATTCCAATCGACAATCAGCCATTTCAGGCAGTCCCTGCACCGCTGGAAAGAATTATTCAGCAACTTTCGATTGCGGCACAATACTCTGAAAAGAATATTGCCTTTAGTATTCCTGAGTATATGACCCCAAAAGGGGGGCACAAGGCAGAACAATTGTATAAACGTTACACTGAGTATTTTTGAAAGTACTTAGGGCTCGTAAATTTTATATCTATGCAGAGTTGACTTGTTTTATTTCCATCTTCCACTTCAGGTGAGTCGCAAGAGTTATCCTTGGGTACTATTGAGGGGGCGGGAGGACAATATGGAGTTTAGTCATGTTAACTGAAAATCAGGTGGTCACTCAAACACGTCAATGGGTGCAAGATATTGTAATACGTCATAACTTGTGTCCTTTTGCTTATAAACCTTTTCGTAACGATGTGATTCGTTATCATGTTTGTATGGCGGCTCAAGAGGATGCAATCGTAGAGGCTTTGATTGATGAGCTGAAACAGCTTCGCGGTGCTGATCGTGAAAAATTGGAGACGACTCTTCTTGTGACTCCCAACTATTTTCATCGTTTTGACGATTACAATCAGTTCCTTAATATCGCTGATGCTTTGATAAAGCAGTTTAATCTTGAGGGTACGATACAAATCGCCAGCTTCCATCCTGACTATCAATTTTCCGATTTGGAGGCGGATGATGTGCGTAATTATACTAACCGTTCACTTTATCCCATGTTTCACTTGATCCTGGAAAAAAGCATCGAAGAGGCGCGTGAAAGTTATCCCGATGTGGATGTCATTCCTGAAAACAATATGAAACTGCTGGCGGAGATGGGTCTGGAAGAGGTGCAGCGGCAGTGGGCTGCATGCAAGTCATCATAATGAATGTTTTCGAGATTCCTGTTTTAAAAATTGCTCTTGAAGACTCTTTGTATCGCTTCAATCGTCTGTTTCAATGGAGTGAAATCAAGCTTCATCATGCACCGCTTGAAAGTACTTTTCAGAGGCTGGGGGTATTGCAGCCGCTCTTGGTTAAAAAAGTTTCAGGCCAATATCATTTGGTGGATGGTTTTAAGCGACTGGCCTATTTAATTGAAAACAAAATCAGTTTGGTATCATGCACTGTTTTATTGGAAAGTGAGCTGGATGATGACTGTTGTGATGCGAGTGTTTTTAATATTGCTTTGCATGAGTCTGGGCTAAATAGAGAAAGCCGGTTTGTTGATAAGTTGCGCTGTGTTGTCTCAGCGATACAGTCGGGTGTTTCTCGCGAGCAGATATTAGAACTTTTTTTGCCCGCACTGGGTCTGGATGCGCATGATCGAGTTTTAAGGCGTTTGGAAAGTATTGCAAAACTTCCTGAGGTCGTACTGGGATTTTGCGGTGAAAAAAGCTTTTCTATGAAACAGTGTTACCACTTAACTCGCCATCCATCGGGCGTTGTTGATCTGGTTTTTTCATGGCGGCCACAGCTTTTTCTAACAGCGGCCGTTGTCAACGAATTGTGTGAATCGTTGAAAGATCACTTGCGAGCTCATGAGTTGACGATTGATGAATTCCGTCAGGATCATGAAGTTTTTTCACTATTGAGTTCAAACTTGAGTCCACAAGAAAAAACAAAACAACTGCGCCAATTGATTCGTTTGCGTCGTTATCCACTGTTGACTAAAATCAATCAGGAAATGGTGGAGTCAAAAGCTGCAATGAAGTTACCGCCTTCCGCAAATTTAGTCTGGGATTCGACGCTGGAAAATCGTGAACTCAAAATGATGTTTGCCGTGAAAGAGCCTGAAGAGTGGCAAGAAGTGGTTGAACGCTTGCAGTCTGGTGAGGTAAATCAAGGTGTTCAAGAGCTGTTTAGGCACTTATAAATTGTTGAATATATGAAATACAAAGGTTATATCGAAAAAGGTCAGCAGGACAGTGCGATTGCCAAGCATTTTTTACAAGTCAGCGATAATGTGGCTGAGGTCGATGCTGCTCCAAATTTATCGGATTATCGTGATGGTAAAAAAATTATTGCCATTACAGAAAAAAAAGGCAATGCATTCAGTCGGTGTGCTTCACATAGCGACCAATATATTTGCTGCAATGTTTATGTGCTGCCTTCTGTTAGCAACTGTCCTTATGATTGTTCTTACTGTTTTTTACAGAACTATTTAACGGATACCACGACTTCTGTTGTTGCAGATACTGCTGCTTTATTAGCGGATGTTAAAAAACGAGCTGCCGAAGAGCCATGGCGATTTTTTCGTTTTGGAACCTGGGAGCTTGGCGACAGCCTCGCGATTGAGCCTCAAACACATGCGTCTGCCGATTTAGTGCGAGCTGTTCAGCCGATGAAAAACTGCTTGTTGGAGCTGAAAACAAAATCAGCACATGTAGATAGTTTGTTGGGGCTGGATCACGGCCAGCGTGTTGTGATTGCATGGAGCTTAAATCCGCAAGCGGTGATTACAGCGGAAGAGCTCAAAACGGCATCATTGCAAGCACGTCTGGAAGCGATTAAAAAAGTTACAGATGATGGTTATCTTGTCGCGATTCATTTTGACCCGATGATTTTGCATGAAGGTTGGCAAGCCGGTTATGAATCGTTGATTGAGCAACTATTTCAAATGGTTTCGCCAAAACAGGTGGCATGGATTTCGATTGGCAGTTTGCGTTTTAATCCTGAAATGAAAAAATCAATGGAACATAACTTCCCCAAAAGCCGTATGACATCGGCTGAAATGGTGTTGGGTGATGATGGTAAAATGCGTTATATCAAACCACTGCGCAGTGCGATGTATCAACATGTGTATCAGCTGATTCGTCGTTATGGCGGTGATGAACCTTATGTATACCTCTGTATGGAGCGGTGGGATATGTGGAAAAAAGTGTTTGGAACCAGCCCTGACTCTGCAGAACATCTTGATTTTTTGATGACAGAGTCGCTCTACCGCCGTTTTCCAGATTTGGTGCATCAGGCGCCTGAGCGAGAATTGTACGAAAGCTCGAAAGTATAATAGCTGTGGCATCATTGCCTTTCATGCCATTGCAGAGCCAAGGTGCTGTATTGCCACGGTTGTGGCTGGGTACATGGAGCATGGGGGGCGAAGGCTTTGGTTTTTGTGATGCGCGAGATGCACAGGCACTGCTTGACTCAGCGTTTGAAGCTGGTATTCGACATTTTGATACGGCGGGATTTTATGCGCATGGAAAATCGGAAAAACTGCTTGTAAATTTAGCCAGGCATCATCGCGAATCAATATTTATTTCCAGTAAAGGTGGCTTGGAATGGCAGGGGCGCAATGTTTTTCATCGAGCCAGCCCCGAGTCTTTACGTCAAAGTTTGCAGCAAAGCCTAAAGCGATTACGTACTGACTATCTGGACTTATACCAGCTACACTGGCCCGACCCAAAGGTGCCGATAAGTGATAGTTTGGACGCATTGCGCGAATTTCAGCAAGAAGGCCTGATTCGTCATTGGGGTGCGTGTAATTTAACAGCACAGCAGGTTGAATCGCATATTCTTGAATTTGCCCGAATAGCACATCAGGTGCACCATAATCCCATTCATCGTAGCGATGATATTTTGCGTATCGGTGAACAACAGCAGCGCTGTCATCACTTGGCTTATTCGCCATTAGAGCAAGGGTTGCTCGGTGATGGGAAAAGTTCAGCGGGGTTGGATTTTCTGGGTAAAAAAGATTTTCGTCGCAGCAATGCTTATTATCACTCTTCAGAAATTCGATGTTGGCTGGATAATCTTCAGCAATTGACAGATCAAAAAAATATTCCCGTCTCTGTGTTGACTCTTGCATGGATTTTTAGTTTTAGAGGTGTTTCAGGCGTTATTGTAGGGCCTAAAACGCTTTCTCAGCTTCAAATATTATTAAAGTATCAGGACTATTTTCAGATGGATCAGGCTGTGTTGATGGAGCTCTGTGGCGAAACTCTTTGGCAACATTTGTGGCGTTACCGAATATATTCAGAAAGCAGTGAAATATTCATCCCCTGAAAGACTATTTTCTACATAGACAGCCCAGCGTGGTAACCCAATATAACTTCAAATAAAAATAATTACGAACGCTTGATTTTGTGTTTCGAAATTAATATCACAAGCCGTCATACTTTTCAGCTTCATTTCAGGTAACTGTTTTATCTTAGTCCTCAATATGACAGTAAGAGGAGAATAGATATGGCACAACAATGGGTTAAAGTCTGGGATCCATTAGTACGGTTTTTCCATTGGAGTCTGGTTCTCAGCTTCATGATTGCGTACCTCACCGACGATGATTTTTTAACGCTGCACGTTTATGCAGGTTATTACATATTTGGGCTGATCGCTGTTCGAGTGATCTGGGGATTCATTGGCACAAAGCACGCGCGCTTCACCAATTTTGTAAAAAGCCCTGCTGAGGTTAAACAATATATTAAAAGCATCTTCACTTTTCACCCACGCCGTTACTTGGGGCATAACCCCGCGGGTGGCCTGATGGTAATTGCGCTGATGGTCAGCATTACTCTGACTGGCGTATTGGGATTGGCTCTCTATGGAGTTGAAGAAGCCGCCGGCCCTTTCGCTAATATCGGGTTCTACTTAGGCGGTGCATCTGAAGATCTCTTTGAAGAGCTTCATGAGTTTTTTGCAAACTTCACGGTTCTGCTTATCGTGCTTCATGTCGCTGGTGTTTTACTCGCCAGTTTTCAACATCAAGAAAGTCTTATTCGGAGCATGATTTCAGGAAAAAAACGTTTAGAAGAGACTTCAATAGGAACTCAGTCAGGAGGTGTCCGCAACAAATGGCAAACCAACATGATGGAACTTTTGATACAAGTGGTTCATCGAGTGAAATCTCAGTTTCAACAAAAGTAAATACTTTTCATTAAATAAGGTGCTCAATCATGAAAAAATTAAGTTTATTTGTAACACTGGCGGCCACACTGGCTATCGGAACTGGATTAGTCTATGCAAGTAACTATGAAGGTAATAAAGAAAGTGAACGAGATCATCGCTATGATCGTAACTATGGTGGAAAGTTAGATGTGGCTCCGGTAAACAATGCGCAATACAAAGAAGAGTGTGGCAGTTGCCATATGGCCTTTCAGCCAGGTTTTTTGCCTGCTCGCTCATGGGAAAAATTAATGAATGGTCTAGAAGATCACTTTGGAGAGAGTGCAGAGATGGAACTGGCAGATCAAAAGGTGTTAACAGACTATCTAAAAGAAAATGCTGCGGATCAGTCTGATTATAAACGCTCCCGTTCATTCAGCCGCTCCATAGCACCCAATGCTGCGCCTTTGCGTATTACTGAGGTACGTTATTTTATTAAAGAACATGATGAGTTATCACGCCGCATGGTTCAAGATAATCCCGAGGTAAAGTCGTTCAGCAAGTGTGAAGCGTGCCATCAAAGTGCTGAGCAAGGCTCTTATGATGAATATCAAATTCGTATTCCAGGGTATGGCCGATGGGACGACTAATCATCATGATCACACTGACCCTGCTGACGATGGGTTGGCAGGGGTTAACCTGGGCGGATGATGACCATGAAAAAGCGCTGCAATTACGTGAACTGGGTGAAATCATGGCGTTGGAAGAGATTCTGAAACATGCAAAAAAAGAGATCAATGGGCGCATATTGGAACTGGAGCTTGAGCGCGAAGATGGCATTTATCTTTATGAAATATTGATCCTGGATTCAGAAGGTCAGCTATGGGAAATTGAAATTGATGCGAGCAGTGGAAAAATACTTAAAAGGGAGCTGGAGGATTAAGCCATGCGTTTACTATTAGTCGAGGATGATGAAAAACTGGCGGGACATATCAAGTCAGATCTTAAGCGCCATGGCTATGTGGTGGATGTGGCAAATAATGGTATTGATGGCGAATTTCTCGGTGATGAAACGCCCTATGATCTGGTGGTGCTGGATCTCGGATTGCCCGACCGGCCTGGAATGGAAGTATTGCGAAACTGGCGAAGCCGGGAAAATCGAGTGCCCGTCCTCATTCTCACCGCACGAGATGCATGGCATGAGCGAGTCGATGGCCTTAAAGCAGGAGCCGATGACTATCTTGGCAAACCCTTTCACCCCGAAGAGCTGTTGGCGCGCATTGATGCATTAGTGCGACGCAGCCACGGCAAGGCTGCCTCCGGGCTGAGTTTGGCTGGAATTACTCTGGATGAAGAGCGCCAGGTGGCGATGACACCAGAGGGTAAACAACACGAATTAACAGGCACCGAATTCAGGCTGCTGCGTTACTTCATGCTTCATCCGGGCGTGATTCTTTCTAAAAGTCGCCTCACTGAACATGTTTACGAAGGTGATACAGACCGTGACAGCAATGTCATTGAAGTCTATGTCACACGTTTACGCCATAAAATCGACAAAAAACTGATCGAAACTCGACGGGGTCAAGGTTATATTTTTGCTGGAACTCAACCGTGAAATCATTGCAACAACGGTTACACCTTGGGCTGACATCCAGTTTGGTGATTTTGATGGGAGCAATGTGGTGGCTTACCAGCGCGAGTATTGCGCACATCTCACAAGAGGTGATGCTTTCACGTTTAGAGCATGATGGTGAGGCGTTGCTAACCGCGTTGATGGTAAATAAAGAGCAACTACAGCTGAAACCTGAAAGCACAGGAGGCATTTATAGCCAGGTTTTTTCGGGACACTATTACCTTGTGCTCAGCGGCTCGCAAACATTACGTTCACGTTCACTCTGGGATGAACAGCTGGTGAGCCGCTTGATGGCTCCAGGGAAAAGTGATTATTGGCAGGCGATCGGCCCGAACCATCAGCCGTTACTCTTTCATGCCACGGGTTACCGGCGTTATCAGCAAGATATCACCATCATTGTTGCCGAAGACCTTTCACCACTGCATGAATCCTTGGCTCAATTTAATCGCTATTTTGCGCTTGGCGTGCTTCTTATTTTATTGACTCTTCTTGCTGTTCAGCACCAAGTGATTGTTCGTTCTTTTCGTTCTTTGAATCGAGTGCGTGATGAGTTGAAGCAGCTCTCTTCCGGTAACCTGACAAGCCTTTCTGAAGAAGTGCCCACGGAAGTTCAGCCCTTGGTGAGTGAGGTGAACCATCTATTGCAACTGCTGAGTCAGCGTTTACAACGCTCACGCAATGCGATGGGTAATTTATCTCATGCACTGAAGCACCCTCTGAACCTTATCATGCAACTCACACGAGATGACGCATTAAAACCGCACCCAGAGCTAACTTCAGAGCTGAATAAAAATACCCAGCAGATCCACCAACTTATGGAGCGTGAACTCAAAAGAGCACGACTCTCTGGAACCGCAATACCTGGGCAGCGCTTCGTACCCAGTGAAGAGTTGCCGACACTTATTGATGTGTTGCAGCGTGTCTATCGTGATAAAGCTCTGAACATAGAGAGCCACATTGATGAACCGATGGAGTGCCAGGCTGATCGTAATGATATGCTGGAATTGCTGGGTAATTTGCTAGATAACGCATGCAAATGGGCCAACGGCCAAGTGATCTGCACATTACAAAAAAAACAGGGTCTGCATATCACCATTGAAGATGATGGCCCCGGCTGTGATAACGAACAGTTGCAACGACTCACCCAGCGTGGCGTGCGTATTGATGAATCTGTCAGTGGGCACGGGCTAGGGCTGGCTATAGTAAAAGAGATTGTTGAACTTTATGGGGGAAAGATTACTTTTGGACACTCTGCAACATTGGGTGGTTTGGAAGTTCGGGTGGTTTTTCCTGAAAATCGAGTCTAAATATATTGGCTTGATCTTATTATTTATGGGGGAGAGTTCATTGCAAACTGTTGGAGTTGGCGGTTGCGCAGGACAGCCTCCTAGAAGCCACTGGCTACGGCTTTGGTAATATGCGCTTGTTCGTGTCATTATTCATGGAGGCCTCCAGTTGGGCGAAAATTAGCTCCGAAACTTGAAGTATAAATTATTCAGTATACGTCCCTTATCCCGAAGTTAGTAAACAGATCGCCTCTGAAAGGGTATAATGCGCGAAAATATTTTCATCCCACTTTCAATAAAGTTAAAAGGAATGATGTTTCATGAGTGATGAGCAGTTACACGCACGTGTGAGATTATTTGGGAATTTGCTGGGCAATATTTTGCATGCCCAGGCGGGTGATAAAGTATTCGAGGCTGTTGAGACTCTGCGAAAAGGGTACATTGATCTTCGAGATCACGTCGATGCTGAAAAAAGTAAAATGCTGCGCAGGTTGATTGCCGACCTTGATTCTGAAAGCGTTACTCACGTAGTTCGTGCATTCAGTACTTATTTCAGTCTGGTTAACATTGCTGAAGAGTCTTATCAGCATCGAGAGCGTCGCCAACAGGTACACAAGGGTGGTGTACTTTGGCACGGCTCGTTCGATAGAACACTTCGAGAGTTTCGTGATCAAGAAATTAGTGAGCAGCAACTGCAAATTTTGCTGAATCGTCTTGCTTATATTCCAGTCATGACTGCGCACCCGACGGAGTCAAAACGCCGTATTATCATGGAAGCACTGCGCCGAGTATTTGTGACCAGTGAGCGTGTTGATAATCCTAACCTGAGTGAGTATGAGCGTCAGGAGATTATTCGTAACTTGGAAACTCAGATTCAGATTTTATGGAAAACTGATGAAGTTCGAGTGAAAAAGCCAACGGTTGCAGATGAACTTAAAAATGGTATTTACTATTTTGAAGACAGTCTGTTTGATGCTGTATGCACGACTTACCGTTATCTAGAAAGAGCGATTGATCGTGTTTACGGCGAAGATGGCTCTCTGCAACACAATATTCGTGTGCCTAATTTTATTCATTTCGGTTCATGGATTGGCGGCGATCGTGATGGAAATCCTAATGTTAAACCTGAGACAACGGTTTATGCGATGCGTACGCAGTCTCGATCTATCTTGGGTGAGTATATTGACCGTGTGACAGGGCTCAGCCGTATTTTATCGCATTCAAGCTTGCTATGTCAGCCCAGTGAAAAACTCTTGAAAAGTCTGGAAAATGATGAGCGTTATGCTGAAGTTGCACTGGGGCATGTTGATCGCTTTCGTGATGAGTGTTATCGGCGTAAGTTGTATGTCATGCGCTATCGCTTGCAGTGTAATTTAAAAGCAGTGAAGCAGCGCTTAGCTGGTGAATCGCCAACGGCTTTTGAGGATGCCTATCCATCAGAGAATGAATTTCTTGAAGATTTGTGTGTGATTCATCGTTCCTTGGTCAGTCATGGTGATGGCAGTGCTGCGAATGGTGAGCTGAAAGACTTGATTCGTCTGGTAGAAACTTTTGGCTTTTTTCTGGCTCAGCTGGATATTCGTCAAGAATCAACACGCCATACAGAGGCGGTTGCTGAAATTATCGCTCAGTATGACAGTGAGCTGGATTATCTATCACTGAATGAATCTGAAAGATTGCAGGCATTGGCTCGTTTTATCGAGCAGGACAAAAAATCATCTTCGATTGATCGAGATGTTTTGAGTGAGCCAACGCTTGAAACGCTAGATGTGTTTGGTGTGATGGTTCAAATGCGTAAAGAGATCAGTCCTCGTGCGTTTGGTAGTTATGTGGTTTCTATGACGCACACAGCCAGTCATGTCATGGAGGTGATGTGGTTGGCCTATATGAATGGTTTGGTAGGGCTGCGGGGTTCTGAGTGGTTTTGTCATGTCAATGTGTCACCGCTGTTCGAAACGATTGAAGATTTGTCACATATTGAACCGGTAATGAATACGCTGTTCGATGATCCGACTTATACCACTCTGTTGAAATCATCGGGCAATTTGCAGGAAGTCATGCTGGGTTATTCTGACTCATGTAAAGATGGCGGTATTCTGAGCTCTGTCTGGAGTCTTTATGAGGCTCAAAAGCGAGTGATTGCACTGGCACAGTCACGCAGTATTGATTGTCGCTTGTTTCATGGTCGTGGTGGGACGATTGGTCGGGGTGGCGGTCCAACACATGATGCCATTTTATCCCAACCTTCAGGAACGGTGCTGGGACAAATCAAAATTACTGAACAGGGCGAAATGCTCTCTTCTAAATACAGTAATGTTGAAACAGCGGTTTACGAACTCTCTCTCGGTGTGACTGGTTTGATGAAATCCAGTACAAGTCTGATTGTAGGGGCTAAGAAAGATAATGATGAATATCTGGAGATTATGAGCCAAATTGCTCGTAGTGGTGAGGACTCTTATCGTAATCTAACAGATCATCAGGCTGGGTTTTTTAACTTTTTTTATGAAACTTCCCCTGTGACGGAGCTGGGGTATATGAATTTGGGCTCACGCCCAAGTCATCGTAAAAAAGGGGATCCTTCCAAATCATCAATCCGTGCAATTCCCTGGGTATTTGGCTGGGCTCAGTCACGCTATACCATGCCCGCATGGTATGGAATAGGGAGTGCTTTTGAGGCGTTAAAAGAGAAACAACCTGATGTGTTGGAAAAACTCAAAGAGATGAATCAGCAGTGGCCATTTTTTAGTGCTTTGATTGGCAATACGCAGATGGCTTTGTTTAAGGCTAATATGGAAACTGCAAAAGAGTATGCGGGTTTGTGTGAAGATAAAGCGTTGGCCGATCAATTTTTTCAACAGATTAATGATGAGTTTAATAAAACGGTGAAGGCTATTCTGAGTATTGCCGGGATAAGTCGTCTGCTTGAGGATAGCTCATCTTTGGAGTTTACGCTTCATCGACGTGATCCATATCTTGATCCGCTCAACCATATTCAGATTGTACTGCTTGAGCGTTGTCGTGATGAATCGTTAAGTGACGAAGAGCGGCAGCAGTGGATTGATCCATTGCTCAGGAGTATTAATGCCATTGCGTCAGGAATGCGAAATACGGGCTAAAATTTGTTCTATATGTGCCGATAGAGCAACTGTTTTCTTGTTTTAAGAACGTATTTAATTTTTGGTGAAAGGAATAGCCCATATATGAATATGCAAGAAGTTCGCACAATCGCTCGTGAGAATGGTATTAAGTCTGGGAAACTGAATAAAACAGTTTTGATTAGAACAATTCAGGAATGTGAAGGTAATTACAGTTGTTTTGCGACTGAGAAATCCAATGGTTGTGATCAGGTGGGCTGTTTGTGGCGTGATGACTGTTTTTCTTCGGCAAGGCGTGCGTTGAAAATGTAATTTGTTTGAGTCGTATTGTTAATAATAAAGCCCCGTTTATTTTCAAATGAGCGGGGCTTTTTTGTTTATTTATGCAGCTTGAGTCGGAATTGAACTTTTGCAGTGGGAAATTTGGTTGTTTTCATCGAAATAGACTAGAACTGGCTTGAAAGTATCAAGCTCTTGTTTGTGTAAAGTTGCATAGGTGCAGATAATGAGCCGATCATCTGGGTTGGCTTTATGGGCGGCTGCGCCGTTGACTGATATAATTCCAGAGTTTTCTTCGCCGCGAATCGCGTATGTGGTAAAGCGCTCACCATTATTGATGTTGTATATATGAATTTGCTCATACTCCAGTATGTTCGCAGCATCAAGTAATACACCATCAATCGCACATGAGCCTTCGTATTCAAGCTCTGAGTGAGTGACTCGTACACGGTGTAATTTAGATTTGAGCATGGTGCACTGCATATAGCAAAACGCTCCTATTCTGTTATTGGGTCGCGTAGTATAACATTTCCTGTAATTTCCTGTAATTTCCTGTATTTTTGAGCCTTGTCTAAACTGTTTTGTAGGTTTAACTAAATGGCAGTGCTTGTGGGGGTTGGGTGTTAGAGTCCTCCGGTTGCCCGATTATATGGCTTTTTTAATGTAGAGAACAAAATAAGCAAGGCAGAGCATAAAAGCAATATGGATGCTGGCATAGGAACAGGTGTTGGCATAAATGTTATACTAAATTTATCTCCAGGAGGATAGAAGGAGTTGTCCCCTTTATTTCGTGGTGCGGGAGTAATCCAAGATGCTGAAAATGTATTATTTCCATTGTCAATTATAGGAACCCACCCTGGGTTGCCGATATCCCAGCCATCATAAGCAGTTCCATTTTCATCCCAAACGGTAAATACTAATGAGCTAAAATTTGCGCGCATTTCACTGAGGTCAATTTGCGGTGCTGTCATATCATTAAAATCATGTACAGGACTTGAAAATATACTCCAATCATTGAATGAGTAACTCATCTCTCCTCTTCCTCCTCCTCTTCTATAATTCGCACAGCAAATAACAGAACTAGTTAAAATCCTTTCGGAATAGTCTGTATTAAACTGACCATCTGTGAAAGTCGCACCTCCAAATGTGAATTCAGAAATTTCAGAATTACCACTCCAGGCATTAGTGGCACCAATAGCCATCCATGTTGTTGCCTGCGTTATCTGCGCTGCCTGCAGGGATATTGGTGCTAAGATGAGTGTTGCTAATGTTATTATTTTTAATACATTATTTTTATAAGACATTTCTTTCTCCCAAATATTTGGGTGCGCTCAGCATGAGCGTGAGCTAATGAGGTGAAAATCCTCTTTAGACAAATCAAGCACCCTGCAATTATACTGTTATAGGGCTTTTTACCCTTTTTATTTGTCAGTGTATTTTAGCACATTAACGACGGGAATTGCTGGTGTTGTTACGTTATTATGTGGCAGTGATCGTGACACTTATGTTGTCGATAAGGCGGGTTTTTCCAAGCTTGGCTGCTGCCAGTATAACAAGGTGGCTATCCTCTGGCTGTACGAGTGCTAAATTATCGGCTCGGCGTATACTGAAATAATCAGGGGCAAAGTTCTCTTTTGCGAGCATTGAAAGTGCGCTTTTTTCTAGTGCCGTGTAGTCAAGGTTGCCTGATTGCAGTTCCTTTTTTATTTGTTTTAATGTTTTGTATAGGGTGGGGGCATTTTGTCGCTCACTGACTGACAGATAGCTGTTGCGCGAACTTATGGCAAGGCCATCATGCTCTCTTATTGTGGGTGTGCTCAGGATGGTGACCGGAATGCATAAATCTTCAGTGACACGGCGAATGATCAATAGTTGCTGGTAGTCTTTTTCGCCAAAGAGTGCGATATCAGGCTGTATGATATTGAAAAACTTAGTGACGATGGTCGAAACGCCTGTGAAATGATTTGGGCGATGAGCGCCACATAAAATATCAGAATAACCAGGTACTTCAACGCGAGTGCTTGCTTCAATGCCTTGAGGGTAGAGGTCTGATGCAGTTGGTATAAATAGCAAATCAATCCCTGCTTCGAATAACTTTTTATTGTCGTCTTGTGGTGTGTGAGGGTAATTTTCAAAATCTTCATCTGTTCCAAATTGCATTGGGTTGACAAAGATGCTGACAACAACATGATCAGCACGTTGATGGGCTTGTTTGATGAGTGATAGGTGGCCATCATGCAAATTTCCCATGGTTGGGATAAATGCAATCTGTTTATCTGCATTGTGCCATGCTCGGATCTGGGCATGTATTTCATCTATTTTTTGTATGGTACGCATAAATTAAAAGCTGTGCTCGTCTGAGGGGAAGGTGCCGTTTTTGACTTCAGCCATATATTTCTCTATCGCGCCTAGAATAGAGTGGCTGCCTTCAAGAAAGTTTTTAGTAAATTTGGGTTTTTTTCCAGCAGTGATATCGAGTGCATCGTATAAGACAAGTACTTGACCATCGCAGCCATTGCCTGCACCAATACCGATGACGGGGATTTGAACAGTTTGGCTGATTGTTGTGGCAAGAGTGGCGGGTATGCACTCTAATAACAGTAGGTCAGCCCCTGCTTTTTCAACTGCAGTGGCTTCATTGAGCAGTGCTTGCGCACTTGTGCTATCACGCCCTTGAACTCGATATCCCCCTTGTTTATGTACCGATTGTGGCAATAAACCCAAATGACTACAGGTCGGAATTCCTTGTTGTGCAAGTGTCTGGATGGCTTTAATTTGTTGGTGACCACCCTCCAGCTTTATAATGTGCGCTCCACCTTCTTTCATGAGGCGACCTGCATTTTTTAATGTGTCGTCCAGAGTCAGGTCGCTTGAAAATGGCATGTCAACCATGAGTAATGCACGTTGTCGCCCTCGTGCAACACAGCGGCTGTGGTAAATTATCTCTTCCATTGTGACTGGGAGCGTTGAATCGAAACCCTGAATAACCATTCCAAGTGAGTCGCCAACAAGTAATATTTCAACTCCTGCTTGATCCAGTAATTGAGAAAAACTTGCGTCATAAGCTGTTAGACAAGTGATTTTTTCACCTGACGCTTTCATTTTTTTCAGTGTAGGAAGCGTGATCGGTGTTGCTGGGTTATGTGAGGTCATGATATTTTCTCCAAAATCTGTGAATTATCCGCTCGAATATTGTTCATGATTTTTTGTAATTTTCCAAGTCCTGGAACGATGAGACTAGGTGCAATTTCATTGAGAGGTACCAGTACAAAGCCTCTTAAGTGCAGCGCAGGATGGGGAAGTGTGAGCCTTATACTTTTTTGCTGTACTTCTCCGTAAAGAAGCAGATCCATATCAAGAGTGCGTGGTCCCCAGCGATGTCCATCGCGTACTCTGCCTTGTTGGTTTTCGATGCTTTGCAAAGCAGTTAATAGTGTGTCTGCATCAAGTGTTGTATCGAGTGCTGCAGCTGCATTAATGTAGTTGGGTTGGTCTTGCGGCCCCATCGGTGCACTTTGATAAAGCGACGAATGGCTGATGAGTTTTGTGTTTGGGACTGCTTTGAGTGTGGATAGTGCTTGTTTGACTTGTTGAATTGGGCTGTTTAGGTTGCTGCCTAGACCAACGTAAGCTCTAACGGATGTCATCAACTGGATGGTTTTTTACGTTTAGCAGGTCGTTTTCGGCGTGCTGAGCGATAAGAGTCTTTGGGTTTTGAGCCTGCAGTTAATTCATGTCGAACCTCAGGTTGATCTTGTAATTTTGTCCACCAATCACAAGTTTCCTGTAACTCTTCGCCGGCCATGCCGCGTAGTAGCATGAAATCATAGGCAGCACGGAATCTTGGGTGTGTTAAAAAACGTAAAGGGCGTTGACCATAGCGGTGTTGGAAGCGTAATTGCATATTCCATATTTCACGCATGGGCGTACTGAAACGGCGTGGTATTGCGACGAGTGGTAACTGGTTCATCATGACAGTTTCGCCTGCCATCTGCATTGCTTGTGTTTCGCTCACGCCTTGTTTTTGTATGATGTTTTGTGCGAGAACGCGTACCGGCTCCCACAATAAACAGGCAAAAAGAAATGATGGGCTGATGGGTTTATTTTCTGATATGCGCTTATCGGTGTTGCTTAATGCCTGAGCGACAAAGGTGAGTGGGTAGCCATGCTCCTCTTGTTCAAGACAGGTGGAAAGTTGTGGGAACAGGTTGTGAAACAGTCCATAGTGACGTAGCAAGCCAAAAGTCTGAACTGCGCAGCCACCCAGAAATAGTTTGAGGACTTCTTCGTAAATGCGTGCAGCAGGAATATCTTTTAAAAGATGTCCCAGTTTTTTAATCGGTTGTTCACTGTCCGTGTGAATGCTAAAGCCTAGCTTTGTCGAAAAGCGTATGGCTCGCAACATGCGCACGGGATCTTCTTTATAGCGTGTATCAGGGTCTCCGACAAGCCGTAAAGTGCCATTCTTTATATCCTGAATTCCGTTGGTATAGTCGCGTATGGCCAAGTCATCAATACCGTAATAGAGTGAGTTGACAGTGAAATCACGGCGCATCGCATCATCTTCAAGCGTGCCAAAAACATTGTCTCTTAAAACGCGCCCACTTTCAGCTTCCACGCCTGCAGTCGTAGCTTGATGAGATGAGCGGAATGTGGCGACCTCAATTGTTTCACGGCCAAAATTTATGTGAGCCAGTCGAAAACGGCGACCGACTAACCGGCAATTACGAAATAGTGCATTGACCTCATTGGGACGGGCACTGGTTGCAATATCGTAGTCTTTGGGCTCACGTCCCAGTAGCATATCTCTGATGCAGCCGCCCACAAGGTAGGCTTGGTAGCCCGCTTCGTTCAGGCAATACAATACCGTAAGCGCATTTTCACTGATGTATGCGCGTGAGATATTATGCTCTGATCGAGGTGTTATTATGGGTTGTGTAATCTTTGCTACGGAATCCAATCCTGTGTACTCTTAAGTTCGTTAAAAGGCGCGTATAATACACGGTTTCAGTCTGTTGTATATCGGCTTGGTATTAATATTGTATAAATTGTAGGGAAATTACAGTAGTGGAAATTTTTCTTGCAGATGGTGTGCTTGATCCGTAGAATGGCTCGGTTTTCATGGTATCAGTATTTTCTGATGCTAGTAGTTTTTATTTATTTTAGAGGTTTGAATAGTCTAGATGGTAACGATACGTATGGCGCGCGGCGGTGCTAAAAAACGCCCTTTTTACAATATAGTTGTGACTGACAGCCGCAGCCCACGTGATGGCCGTTATATTGAGCGGATCGGATTTTTTAACCCAGTGGCTCGTGGTAATGAAGAACGGTTGCGTCTCGAATTGGCGCGTGTAGAGCACTGGCAAGCGCTGGGAGCACAGCTTTCTGAGCGTGTTTCGGGTCTGGTGGCGGAGCATAAAAAGGCGCAAGCTGCAGCGTAACCAGCTCAATCGGTATGAGTGACTGGGTTGTTGTTGGTAAAGTTTCTGGGGTGTATGGGGTGCGGGGTTGGGTGCGAATTTTTTCGTATACGGCTCCTAGAGAAAATATACTGACCTATTCGCCCTGGTACTTAAAGAGAGAAGCAGGTTCCGAAATGACTCGGGTCATTGCCGGACGGGTTCATGGCAAGGGCGTTGTTGCCCAGCTTGAATTCTCTACTGATCGTGATGTTGCCGCGCAGTTGGTTGGGCTCGAAATTGTAATAAAATCTGAGCAATTGCCACCAGTAGAACAGGGCGAATATTATTGGTCTGATTTGGTTGGGCTGGAAGTTGTCACTGTTGATGGCCAAATACTGGGAAAGGTGGATCACTTGATCGAAACGGGTGCGAATGATGTGCTTGTTGTGAAAGGTGAGCGTGAACGTTTGCTTCCTTATACTGATGAATGTGTTCTTAAGGTTAGCCTGGATGACGGTGTTATTCAGGTGGATTGGGATCCCGATTTTTGATGAGGCGGCGTAGGTTTTTTTGCTGTGCGAATTGATGTTATTACGCTCTTTCCTGAAATGTTTGATGCTCTGGTAGAGTATGGCGTTACAGGTAAGGCGGTGAAGAGAGGGTTGTTACAGTTTGATACGTGGAATCCGCGTGACTATGCTGTGGATCGGCATCGCACTGTAGATGACCGCCCTTATGGTGGTGGCCCGGGTATGTTGATGATGGTTCAGCCATTGCGTGATGCAATTCATGCGGCAAAGAAGGCATCAGGTGGGCAGAGCAGAGTGATTTATCTCTCGCCGCAGGGGCGAACTCTGGATCAGGTGGGTGTTGAATCACTGCTCGAAAAAAAAAATATTACGTTTATCGCAGGGCGTTATGAAGGTGTTGATGAGCGTTTGATTGCGGCTGAAGTGGATGAAGAGTGGTCGATTGGTGATTATGTTCTAAGTGGTGGCGAGCTGGCTGCGATGGTCGTGATTGATGCGATGATTCGTCTGTTGCCTGGGGCGCTGGGGCATACGGAGTCATCACAGCAAGACTCATTTGCAAATCATCTGTTGGATTGCCCGCATTATACAAGGCCTGAAGTCGTTGGTGGTCGATCAGTGCCGGCAGTGCTATTGAGTGGCGACCATCAGGTGATCGCACGTTGGCGACAGAAACAATCATTGGGTCGAACATGGCAAAGGCGACCAGATTTATTGGAAAAAGCAGTGCTTGATAATGAAATGCAGTCATTGCTCGAAGAGTTCAAGCGGGAAGTTGAAAACTAGTTTATTAATTTGATATTGATGGGGATGCGTTATGAGTAATTTGATCAGTCAGATCGAAGCAGAGCAAATGGGGCGTGAAGTGCCTAAGTTTGGAGCGGGCGATACTGTTGTTGTAAAGGTTAAAGTAAAAGAAGGAACAAGAGAGCGTTTGCAAGCTTTCGAGGGTGTTGTAATTGCAAAACGAAATCGAGGCCTGAATTCGGCATTTACGGTACGTAAAATCTCTCATGGCGAAGGTGTCGAGCGTGTTTTTCAAACTTACAGTCAAGCGATTGATTCGATTGAAGTGAAGCGTCGTGGTGTGGTACGTCGTGCTAAGCTGTACTATCTTCGTGAGTTACGCGGTAAAGCGGCTCGCATTAAAGAGAAGCTTGTAAAATAAATTAAAACCTAAGTTAAAATAAAAAAGTCCCAGCAGGCTCTGCTTGTCGGGGCTTTTTTGTTGCGTGAAATACTTATGATCGAAGGCTTATTGTTGGCCATCCATGATGATTAGCATATTGCTTTAAAGTCTCATCAGGATCTACTGCAATTGGGTTGTCAACAATTTTTAAAAGTGGTAGATCATTATGTGAATCAGAGTAGAACCAACTCCCCTCTAATGTTATTTGTTGTACCTTGAGCCACTCTTTCAGGCAAACGACCTTGCCTTCCTGATATGTGGGTATACCTGTAAAATTTCCAGTATATTGACCCTCTTTTTCTTCAGGATCTGTCGCAAGTAAATGTTCAATATCCAGCTCTTTTGCGATTAACTCAGTCACAAAGCGGTTGGTTGCAGTGATGATAAGCAGAATATCTCCTTGTTCTCGATGTTTATTCAGCAAATGGTGTGCTGCGGCAGGAATGATCGGGATAATTTTTTGTTCGATGAAATCTTTACGCCAGTCAAAAAGTATTTTTTTATCATGAGCGGCAAGTACCTTTAGTGAAAAACGAAGAAACTCGTTAATATCCAGTGTGCCTGCTCCATACTCTTGATAGAAGCGTCTGTTTTCCCGATCATAAAAATCAGGGTCAACAATCTTGTTTTCAACAAGGTAACGCCCCCACAGATAGTCACTGTCACCTGTTAATAAAGTATTGTCCAGATCAAAAATTGCTAAAGCCAACGATTACGACTCCTTTTATGATAAAGTTATCAGGAATAAATTTGGTTGCGCTAAAAATTAAAAATTTATAACAGATTGCGCATCGCATGACAAAGTGTATTTCGTTTTATGGTGAGCTCAAAATGATAGACTCAGAAGGGTATAGACATAACGTTGGTATTATTGTGAGTAATAATTCCGGTAAGTTGCTCTGGGCTCGGCGCATTGGTCAGGGCTCATGGCAGTTTCCACAAGGAGGAATTCGTGAAAATGAATCAGCTCAGGAGGCGATGTATCGCGAGCTGAAAGAGGAATTAGGGCTTGAGCCCGAACATGTGAATATCATGGGGCAAACTCGTGATTGGTTGCGTTATGATCTTCCTAAACATCTCATTCGTTCGCATAGCAGGCCTCTCTGTATTGGGCAAAAACAGGTTTGGTTCATGCTTAACCTGGTGGCTGAGGAGAGCAAGCTGAGGTTTGATGCGTGTGATGTTCCTGAATTTGATGGTTGGCGCTGGGTTAATTATTGGTACCCTGTTAAGTCTGTTGTCTGGTTTAAACGTAAAGTTTATCATCATGCGTTGAATGAGTTAGCACCGCTGGTTTATAAAAATACGCCCTCACGGCGAAGTGCAGGCAGGTGTTGATCGTGGATTATCCGTAATCTATGCTCGCTTCACTTCACAGCATTCTTCAGGACGTTAATAATATACGTCGTCTGGATCAATTGCTGTCCCAAGTAGTGCGGCGTATCAAAGAGGCAACATCTTCAGATGCTTGCTCCATTTATTTGGAAAATGTTGAGCGCGAGTGTTATGTGTTGGAGGCGGCAGCGGGTTTGGCTGAGACATCCGTTGGTAAAGTTAGTTTAAAAAAAAATGAAGGACTCGTTGGTCTGGTTTGTCGGCGTGAAGAGTCACTCAATCTGGAAAACTTGTTTGAGCATCCATGTTACCAGCGGATGAAAGATCTGAAGGATGACCACCTTCCCGGTTTTTTAGGTGTACCGATTATTCACTTCAGAAAGGTACTCGGCGTTCTCGTGGTTCGCCAGCGTTGGAAACGTTATTTTAACGAAGATGAAGTTGCTTTTTTACAGACGATTGCTATTCAGCTTGCGGGGGCGGTTGCTCATGCCCAAATGTTATCTAATAAGTCTGCGTCTGGTCAGGTCAATAACCAAAATCAAACAATTACAGGGATTCCTGGTTCACCTGGTGTGGCTGTTGGTGTTGCACTCGTGGTCTACCCTGCGGCGGATCTGGATGCGGTGCCTGATCGCCAGGTTGTCGATATTGATGCCGAAATCACTGTGTTTCAAAAAGCACTGTCTGAAGTCAGGGCTGATATCAGGCGCTTAATGGTGCGATTGAGTTCGGTGCTGGCTCCAGAGGATCGTGCACTTTTTGATGCTTATCTGCTGATGCTGGATGGTGGCGGGTTGGTTGATCGAACGATTGAGCGTATTCAGAAAGGAAGTTGGGCGGCCGGAGCACTCAGAGATACTGTTAATGAACATGCTCATTTTTTTGAGGAAATTGAAGACCCTTATTTGCGGGAGCGGGCGGATGATATTTATGATCTGGGGCGACGTATATTGCTTAGTTTGCAGAGCGGTAAGCGCAAACCACTCGAATATCCAAAGCATACGATCCTTGTAGGGGAGGAAGTGTCTGCCGCCGCGCTTGCCGAAGTGCCAGTGGAACGTCTTGCCGGGATTGTTTCTGCAAATGGCTCACGTTCATCGCACGTCGCTATTTTGGCGCATGCACTGGGAATTCCTGCTGTTGTTGGCGCAATCAATTTATCCGTTGGGAAAATGGATAAGAAAAATGTCATTATCGATGGTTATCGTGGTTGCTTTTATCCTTCCCCTTCTGCTGCGATGCGATCGGAATACAAGCGGTTCGCTGATGAGGAGCGTGAGCTGACAACTGAGCTCAATCGCTTGCGTAATAAAACAGCACAAACAGTCGATGGTTTTCGTATCAAGTTATTGGCTAATACAGGTTTTTCATCCGATATATCAGCAGCTTTGGCATGTGGTGCTGAAGGGGTCGGTTTGTATCGTACCGAATTTCCTTTTATGGCACGCGAGCGCTTTCCCGGTGAAGATGAACAGCGGCTGATTTATCGTGTCGTGCTGGATACATTTTCCCCTTCTCCTGTCACATTGCGTACTTTAGATATTGGTGGAGATAAACATCTCTCCTACTTTCCAATCAAAGAAGAAAACCCTTTTCTAGGGTGGCGGGGAATTCGTATCACTCTGGATCACCCTGAAATTTTTCGAACCCAGATTCGTGCGATGTTGCGTGCAAGCATGGGCTTGAATAATTTGCAAATACTATTTCCAATGGTGAGTCATATCAGCGAAGTAGATGCTGCACTGGGCATTGTAAAATCAGTATTTGATGAGTTGGTTGACGGTGGTTTGCATATTCAAAGGCCAAAGACAGGAGTGATGATTGAAGTCCCTTCGGCTGTTTATCAAGCAGCTGAATTGGCTAAGCGAGTCGATTTTATTTCTGTGGGAACGAATGATCTTACTCAATATTTATTAGCAGTGGATCGAAATAATCCGCGTGTTGCACAGCTTTATGACAGTTTGCACCCTTCATTATTGAAGGCGCTGATACAAGTTACAGAATCTGTTGCGCCGTTAGGTAAGCCTGTGGGCATTTGCGGGGAGATTGTAGGTGATCCTGCTGCAGCAATCTTGTGGATTGCGATGGGGGTTGATAATTTGAGTATGAGCGCGTTTGCGCTTTCCAGAGTTAAGCAAGTCATTCGTCATTTCACTGTGCCTCAGGCGCAAGAGGTTTTGGCTAAAGCGCTTCAGTGTGAAGATGCTGATGCGATTCGTGAAATACTTTCACAAGCGCTTGAAGAGGTTGGGTTAGGTTATTTGGTACGTGCTGGAAAGTAGGTGTTGATGAGTCATGACAATACTCTCGTTCCCACACGGGAACGAGATACGATAAAGCGTAGAATACCCCGCTTTTTATCGGGCTAATAAAAAATCAAGTAAATCAATAAATTCACTGGCACTGCCGACTCCGCTTGGATCAATTCGGTAACGACCCCCAATAGTCATCGTTGGTGGGCCTGTAATTTCAAGCTGCTCTCCGAGTTGCTTGGCACGTTTAATCTGTTTTGTAATCTCTGGGCTTTGCATTGTTTTGATAAACTGTTTGCTGTCAATTTTCTGCTTTTTGAGAAAGGCGATCAGTTGAGTCTGGTTTTCTATTTTTGTTTTGTGTCCGTGAATTGCAGTAAATAGAGGAATATGGATCTGTTTGCTGAGGTTTAATTCCATTGCCGCATAATAACTTCTTGCCAACAACTCCATGTTGTCATGAGTCATTGCTGCGATTCGCTCAAATTTAATACGGTCAGCTTTTGTTTTAACCCAATGTTCAAAGTAAGGTTGCAGGGCGTAACAGGTGTGGCAGCCGTACCAGAAAAACTCTTTCACTTGTATATTGTTTTTATTGGTTTGTTGATTTGTCGAATTTTGAATTAAATGGTAATGAACCCCTTCTTTGAATGCAGTTTTACTCCATGTCTGGCTTGAAAAAATCAATGTAATGATTAAAAGTGCCAAGTTGCTTTTCATAAGTATATAATTCCCAAAATTGATCAAAATCTAATCATAGCTAAGGTGAGAGTTTATGTCAGGTATGGTAGCAATCAAAGAAAAGTGGAATAAAATTTATAGTGAAGTGACAGATTCGGGTGATCCTGTTGCGGTGTTAAGAGAAAATAGTTATCTGTTACCAAAGCAGGGGCAAGCATTGGAGCTGGCTTGTGGGTTGGGAAGAAATGCACTTTGGCTCGCTAAGCATGGCTTAGAAACTTTGGCGTGGGATATCTCTGATGTAGCGGTTCAGCGGTTAAATGAAACGGCTAAGGCTCAGGGGCTTTCTAAATCATTCCATGCTGAAATGCGAGATGTAGTGCAGGAACCCATGTTGCCTAATAGTGTTGATGTGATTGTTGTCAGCTATTTTCTGGATCGTTCTCTGATGCCAGCCATTCAGGATGCACTGCGCTCTGGGGGGTTATTGTTCTATCAAACATTCAGTCGTTTACAGGTGGACGAATCAGGGCCGAGTAATCCAGATTTTCGTCTTGCAGATAACGAACTGTTGACGTTTTTTTCACAAATGCGTTTGCTGGTTTATCGTGAAGAAGGGTATGTGGGTGACTCTTCGCAAGGGTTTCGGAATGAAGTGAAAATGGTGGCACAAAAACGGTAAAAACATGCGTATTGCATTAGGTGTTGAATATAATGGCCAAAGCTTTTTTGGGTGGCAAGTACAGGATGGTACGCGTACGGTACAAGGTTGTCTGGAAGCTGCGTTATCTATCGTTGCAAATCATCCTGTACGACTGTTTTGCGCGGGGCGGACTGATCGTGGTGTGCATGGCATGGGGCAGGTGGTGCATTTTGAATCGGATGCTGAGCGTACCATGCACTCCTGGGTGATGGGTTCGAATGTCAACTCGCCTGAAGAGGTGAGTGTGCTGTGGGCGAAGCCGGTGGACGATACATTTCATGCCCGTTTTTCTGCCACTCGTCGTCGTTATCGCTACATTATTATGAACCGAAAAGTGCGCCCCTCTTTTCTGGCGGGGCGAGTCTCATGGGATCGTCGTGATCTGGATGTACAAAAAATGGCAGCGGCGGGGCAGTTATTGATTGGAGAGCATAATTTTAACTCCTATCGAGCCGTGGCTTGTCAGGCGAAAAATCCAGTACGAACCATTCATTCATTGGAGGTTGATCGCAGTGGGCCATTTATTACGCTTGATGTTGAAGCGAATGCTTTTCTACACCATATGATACGCAATATTGCGGGTGTATTAATGGCCATTGGCGCGGGTGAGCGGCCTGTTGAGTGGGCGCAAGAGTTGCTGGAAGTATGTGATCGCACTCAAGGCGGAGTGACGGCACCGCCGCACGGTTTGTATTTTGTGAATGTAACTTATCCTGAAAAATATGAAATTCCAGAGACGAAGGCGATGCCACTGGTATGGTAAAAACACTGTGAAGTGCGGTATCCTTCCGCACATTGTGTAAACGGTTTTAATCATGCGTACTCGTATTAAAATGTGTGGCTTCACTCAGCCTGAAGATGCTTTTAAAGCCGCATCAATGGGAGTGGATGCCATTGGTCTGGTTTTTTATGCGCCGAGTCCGCGTGCGGTGGATATTCAGTGCGCGCAAGATATTGTGCACCTGCTGCCACCTTTTGTGAGTGTCGTTGGTCTGTTTGTGAATGCGGCTGAGCCTGAAATTAAAAATATTTTGGCCAACGTGCATCTGGATGTTTTGCAGTTTCACGGCGATGAGTCTGTGCAATGCTGTGAAGCTTATGGGAAGCCCTATATTAAAGCGATTCGTATGCGTGATGGTGTTGATTTGAAAGCAGAAGCTCATCACTATAGTTCAGCGCAAGCTCTGTTGCTTGATGCGTATCAAAAAGGAGTACCAGGTGGAACGGGAAATACATTTGAGTGGGCAGCAATCCCAGCAGGGTTACGTAAGCCGATTATTCTGGCCGGTGGTTTAAAACCAACAAATGTTGTAGAAGCGATCATGCAAGTACAACCTTACGCGGTTGACGTGAGTGGTGGTATTGAGTTGAGCAAGGGCATTAAAGATCCCTTGAAAATGTTTGAATTTGTAGAAGGTGTAATAAGTGTCGATTCAAAATAATGTCGGACAAAATAGCGCTATAGATTTAATGTCCCTGCCTGATGAGCGCGGCCACTTCGGGCCTTACGGCGGAATCTTTGCCGCTGAAACATTGATGGGGCCGCTGGAAGAGTTACGCGAGGCTTATGAAACTCACATGAAAGATCCTGCCTTTATTAAAGCATTGGATCATGATTTGACGCATTTTGTCGGTCGCCCTTCGCCGCTCTACCATGCTGAACGTTGGAGTCAGAAGATAGGTGGCGCACAAATTTATCTGAAACGAGAAGATTTGAACCATACCGGCGCGCACAAGGTGAATAACACTGTAGGCCAGGCTCTGCTTGCGAAAGCGATGGGTAAACCGCGTGTGATTGCTGAAACGGGTGCGGGTCAGCATGGTGTGGCAACGGCTACCGTGGCTGCTCGTTTTGGTTTGGAGTGTGTGGTTTACATGGGCTCTGAAGATATCAAACGCCAGGCGATTAATGTTTATCGAATGAAGTTGTTGGGTGCGACAGTGATTCCCGTTGAATCGGGCTCCAAAACATTGAAAGATGCACTGAACGAAGCGATGCGAGATTGGGTGACCAATATTGATAATACGTTCTACATTATCGGTACGGTAGCAGGGCCGCATCCTTATCCTGTCATGGTGCGTGATTTTCAAGCGATTATCGGCCGCGAAGCGCGTGAGCAAATTCAAGAGCAAGCAGGGCGTTTGCCTGATGCGTTGGTGGCATGTGTCGGTGGAGGCTCTAATGCGATGGGGTTGTTTTATCCTTTTCTGAATGATCATACTGTAAAAAAATACGGTGTAGAGGCTGCCGGTGATGGGCTTGAAACAGGTCGCCATGCCGCGCCGCTTTGTAAAGGTCGGCCGGGTGTGCTTCATGGCAATCGAACCTATTTGATGGAGGATGACAATGGTCAGATTATTGAAACTCACTCTATTTCAGCGGGGCTGGATTATCCAGGGGTAGGCCCAGAGCATGCTTGGTTAAAAGATTGTGGTGCGGCAGAGTATGTCGCTATCACGGATGATGAAGCGCTCGCTGCATTTCATACGTTAACTCGTATCGAAGGCATCATGCCCGCCTTGGAATCGAGTCATGCTTTGGCATACGGTGCAAAACTGGCAGCAACGATGGATAAAGATAAAAATATTATTATTAATCTTTCAGGGCGAGGCGATAAAGACATCCACACTGTTGCGGCGCTGGAGGGAATTACAGTATGAGTCGTATAAAAAACTGTTTTAACGAACTGCGTGCTGAAGGGCGCAAGGCGCTGGTTCCTTATGTGACGGCGGGTGACCCTGCACCCGAAGTGACGGTGCCTTTGATGCATGCAATGGTCAAGGCGGGTGCGAATATTATTGAGCTGGGTGTGCCCTTTTCTGATCCGATGGCCGATGGGCCAGTGATTCAAAAGGCCAGTGAGCGAGCCTTGAAACATAATGTCAGCCTAAAAGATGTGCTGGCGATGGTGCAACATTTTCGTGAAGTCGATAATAAAACGCCTGTGATTTTGATGGGCTACTTGAATCCGATTGAAGTGATGGGAGTCAAGCACTTTGCGCAGGCAGCAGGCCAAGCGGGTGTGGATGGTGTATTGACGGTTGATCTGCCCCCTGAGGAAGCGGGTGACTTATTGCTTGCTTTGAAAGGTCAGCCATGTGACCCGATATTTTTGTTATCACCCACCACAAATGAAGCGCGTATCAGCAAGATATGTGCAGTTGCCAGTGGTTTTGTTTATTATGTGGCTGTTAAAGGAATTACGGGCGCAGGTAATCTTGATGTTGGCGCTGTCGAAGAGAAGGTGGCGCAGATTCGTCGTTTGACTGATTTACCGATTGGTGTTGGTTTTGGCATTAAAGATGCAAGCTCAGCGGCAGCCGTTTCAAAAATTGCAGACGCAGTGATTGTAGGCAGTGCATTGGTGCGAAAAGTTGAAGAGTCCAATGGTAGAAGTGATCGTCTAATCAGTGATATATCCAGTGTGCTTCGTTCTATGCGGCAAGCGATGGATGCAAATTGAGTTATTTTATAATCTGGAAATTAAAAAATGAGCTGGCTATCCAATTTATTACCTTCACAAATCCGAACAGAGAGTGCTGGCAAGAAATCAGTCCCTGAAGGCGTTTGGACAAAATGCTCTTCGTGTACGTCGATGTTGTATCGTGCCGAGCTGAAGCGTAACCATTATGTTTGCCCAAAATGTGACCATCATGAGCGAATTGGTGCGCGCTTACGGCTGAATCTGTTTTTAGATAAAGAGAGTGGTGAAGAGATTGGCGCTGATCTTGAGCCTATTGATATTCTCAAATTCCGTGATAGTAAAAAATATCGTGACCGTTTAAATCAAGCACAAAAAAATACAGATGAAAAGGATGCATTGATCGTGATGCAAGGGCAGCTCAAAGAGTTGCCTGTGGTGGCTGCTGCATTTGAATTTCGTTTTATGGGTGGGTCAATGGCCTCTGTGGTGGGGGAGCGATTTGTACGCGGTGTTGATATCTGTATTGAAAAAAATAGTCCATTTATCTGTTTCACCGCCAGTGGTGGTGCAAGAATGCAGGAGGGGCTTTTCTCTTTGATGCAGATGGCAAAAACCAGCGCAGCATTAGCACGTTTGAGTAAAAAGGGCATTCCATTTATCTCAGTGATGACTGACCCTACCATGGGCGGAGTCTCAGCAAGTCTGGCGATGCTGGGGGATATTAATGTGGCTGAACCTAAAGCGCTTATTGGCTTTGCCGGGCCACGCGTTATTGAACAAACTGTTCGTGAAACGCTGCCCGAAGGCTTTCAGCGCAGTGAATTTCTGCAAGATCATGGTGTAGTTGACATGATTGTAGATCGCCGCCATATGCGTGATCGATTGCATAATATGTTGGCGATATTGACTCAACAGCCGATTAAAAAACAGGATGAAGATGACGTGTTGTCGGGCCCTGTTGTTTAGCGGGTATTAGCTTGGCTCGTTTTAATACGCTTGATGAGTGGTTGCAGTGGCAAGAGTCGCTGCACCCATCTACAATTGATTTGGGCTTGGGTCGGGTGCGCGAAGTGCTTGATCGTCTTGCGTTAAAAACACGTGATTTTCAATTAATTACGGTGGCTGGAACCAATGGTAAAGGTTCTTCTGTTGCGATGCTTGAATCAATATTACTGGCTGCGGGTTATCGTGTAGGCACTTACTCCTCTCCACATCTGTTTACCTATAATGAACGTATTCGGCTTGATGGCCATGCTGTCAGCGACGATATGATTTGTGATGCGTTTGATCATGTGGATCAGGCACGTCAATCAACCTCTTTGACCTATTTCGAATTTGGCACATTAGCGGCGATTGATATTTTTTACCGAGCTCCGCTTGATGTCGTTATTCTTGAAGTGGGGTTGGGCGGTCGTCTGGATGCAACTAATGTGCTAGATGCAGATGTTGCTTTGGTGACGACGATTGATATCGACCATGTGGAGTGGCTAGGGTCTGATCGAGAAGCGATTGGATTTGAGAAAGCCGGTATATTTCGTTCTGAAAAAGCCGCTGTCTGTGGCGATATCAATCCACCTAAGAGCCTACTCTCTCATGCTGATTCAATAGGTGCATCACTTTATCGAGCGGGTGTAGATTTTGAACTTTCGGATCATGCTGAAGGTTGGAGTTGGCAAGGAAGGAGGGCTCGTATTGAAGGGCTGCCCTTGCCGAGCCTGAAGGGTGTATTTCAAAAACAGAATGCCGCAGCTGTTTTAATGGTTCTTGAACAGCTGTCATCTGAACTGAATGTGACTCGTGAAGCTATTTGCCAAGGTCTGCTTCAGGTTAAGTTGAATGGTCGAATGCAGGTGGTTATATCTGAGAGTGGTATTCAGCAAATTTTTGATGTGGCACATAATCCTCAAGCGGCACGCACTTTAGCAGAGACGTTGCAAAGTGAAGTGCAAAAGGGTGAAACATTTGCTGTGGTGGGAATGTTACGTGATAAGGATGTTGCTGGAGTTGTTCAGGAGTTGGCTCATGTTGTGGATCGCTGGTATGTTGCCGAGCTGGATGTTTCGCGTGGCCTGACTTCAAATGAGTTGGTAACCGTTCTTGGTGAAGCTGGAGTGAGCAAGCCAATTACTACGTATGATGGTGTGCTGGCTGCACACCAGGCGGCATTATCAGTAGCGGAGCAGCAAGACCGTATTGTTGTGTTTGGTTCTTTTTATACGGTTTCCCAAGTATTGAGTTAATTTAAAAATAGTCATAATAAAAAAGGTGGGGTTATGGGGAATGATTTAAATGAAACAAAGCGTCACAAGGGTATCTATCTGCTGCCTAACTTATTTACTACGGCTGGCCTTTTTGCTGGTTTTTTTGCAATTGTGGCTGCTATGGATGAGCGTTTTGAAGCGGCGGCTGTTGCGATATTTGTTGCGATGTTAATGGATGGTATTGATGGCCGTATCGCGCGCTGGACAAATACGCAGAGTGACTTTGGTAAAGAGTACGATAGTTTGGCAGATATGATTTCATTTGGAATAGCGCCAGCTTTGGTCATCTATATATGGGCGTTGCAAACCATGGGGAAGTTAGGTTGGTTGGCCGCATTTTTATACACGGCGGCGGCAGCATTGCGATTGGCTCGATTTAATACGCAAGCAAGGGCAGTTGGCAAAGGTTTCTTTCAGGGGTTGGCCAGTCCCGCTGCTGCCGCGTTAATTGCAGGGATGGTTTGGGTTGGAGCTGAATATCAAGTTGAAGGTGATAGTTATGCGGGGTTTGCCTTTGTATTGACGATTGCTGCGGGCTTACTAATGGTGAGCAATGTTCGTTACCATAGTTTTAAAGATTTTGATCTGAGAGGTAAGGTTCCGTTTGTTGCAATTTTAGTGGTTGTTCTCATTTTTGTTTTTATATCAATCAGTCCTTCACAGATTCTGTTTGCGACGGCCTTTGTTTATGCTGTTTCTGGTGTTGCTATTACCTTATGGAAATTGCGTAGTAAACGTAGCAATTCAAGTAAGTGAATCTACTTATATTTTAATTGAGCTGGTTTTATTTTATAATTTGAGCTGGGATCTACCTCGTGCTGGACTTGAGGTTGAAATGTGCGTTCGATAATAATCAAAATTTGGTTTGGATGGGAGAAATAATAATGATGAAACCTCTTTTTACAAAGGTTGCACCTGCTGTTGCCATTGGTGTGTTACTTTCTGCTTGTAGTGCGACTGGAGATAAGGCAGCCAGTGCGATTGAAAATGAAAAATCTGCTGCGCTTGAAGCGCAACTGACAGAGCTTAAAGCGCGTGAAGCAAAGCTTCTAGAGCGTGAGTCACAAGTGGGTTCTCAAACAGCCCAGTTGGAAGAGCAGTTGTCAGTTGCTCAATCTCGGGTGACTTCACTGGAAAGCCAGACAGCTATTGCACCGGCTCCGATGGTCGCGAGTGGTGACGCATTGTTTCCGCCTAATGCGGGTCCAGGTGAATGTTTTGCTCGTGCATTTGTTGAGCCTGTGCATAAAACAGTTACTGAAAAAGTATTAAAAAGAGCTGCTTCAGAGCGAATGGAAATCATTCCGGCTCGTTATGAAACTGTGACAGAGCGTGTATTGGTTCAGGAGGAGTCAACTCGCTTGGAAGTTATTCCTGCAACCTATAAATGGACTGAAGAGCGTGTACTTGTAAAACCTGCAACACAGCGCTTGGTAAAAGTGCCAGCGACTTATGGAACAGAGTCTGAAAAAGTGCTGGTTAAAGCGGCTCACACTGAGTGGCAAAAAGGTACAGGACCCATACAGAAAATTAATGATGCAACTGGCGAGATCATGTGTCTTGTCGAAGTGCCTGCTGTTTATAAAACAGTTACAAAGCGTGTTGTTAAAACACCCGCGACAACTCGTACTATTGATGAGCCAGCAGTTTATAAAACTGTGAAGAAAAAAATAGTTGATAGCGCTGCGACAACCCGTCAAGTGGCCATTCCAGCTAAATATAAAACGGTTAAAGTTACAAAGTTGGTTTCACCGGCTCAAGAGAAGCGAATCACTATTCCTGAAGAGTATCAGACGGTTACTCGTACTGAGAAAGTTAAAGATGGTCATATGGAATGGCGTGAAATTCTTTGTGAAACTAATATGACGAGAAGTAAAATCACGACTATTCAGCGTGCCTTGAAAGCTAAGGGGTATAACCCCGGCCCGATTGACGGTGTGATTGGGTGGGAAACAATGAGAGCAGTTAAATCTTTTCAAAAAGCAAATAAGTTGCCAGTTGATAAGTACCTGAATATTAAAACTGTGAAAGCACTCGGTGTGAATCCAAGCTAATCTTGTTTAGGTTATATTTTGTGTGATAAAAAAGGCTCCGCTTCTGCTGAGCCTTTTTTTGTATAATGACGCTTCGGTTAGTGGCTTGGTGAGCATGAGATAATTGGCCTGATCAGAGTGGTTTCAAGTGTATTTATAGGCAATAATTTTTATGAAAGTAATAATTTTATTTTTGATTTTATTCTTGGCAGGGTTTAATACCCAGGCTGATGCTGATAATGGTTCTTATTCGATTCAGTTGGGCGCATATAAAAATCCAGATATGAATATCTTTAGTGCTGCTGAAGAGTATGGTGCATTATATACCGAGGAGTCAGTGTATGGTCTTACACTAATAAAGCTTGGTCACTATGCTTCTCGATCTGAGGCAGTCGCTGTTTTGCGGACGATTCGTGATGCTGGATTCCGTGATGCATTTTTGACTTCGGCAGGTGCTGGTATATCCAGTTTTGATGAAGATATACCGATGGCTGAGATATTTCCAGTAACTTCTTCATTCAGTAATGAAAAAAATATTAATCCAGAATCATTGAAAATATGGAATCAATTATCCGACCTCCAGCGAGAAAGTGTCATTTATCTGGACGGTATTTTGCATATTGATGAGGATGGGCAGTTTATCCCGTTATCTGATTATGCTCGTAAAGTCATGCAATAATGGCGATAGATTGATTTTAGTTTACAGGTGACTAAAATCAATATACGCTCTGTAATGTCATGAACATATTCAATACAACGCATAATTTTTTTGAATCCTTATTCTTTTTTGGTAATAAGGGTTTTGCGTGTGCATTCTGTTTTTCTTTTATATCTTATCTTTTATTCACTCTGCGACTGCCGTAAGGCAGGCCACGCAATTCCACCTGGCGAGGAAAAACGCAGCCAAACTATTAAATTTACATGAAATTTTGATGTGGTATGTATTAGACAGTACCGCAGCTTTTGGGGTCGATGATGAGTGATAAATTAATTATTTTTGATACTACGTTGCGTGATGGCGAGCAGAGTCCTGGCGCTTCAATGACGCGTGATGAAAAAGTGCTTATCGCTAAAGGGCTTGAGCGGTTAGGTGTTGATGTGATCGAAGCGGGCTTTCCTGTTGCAAGTCAGGGTGATTTTGAATCTGTGCAAGCGGTTGCGAATACAGTTGAAAATAGCACAGTATGTGCTCTGGCACGAGCCTTGACGCGTGATATTGATCGTGCTGCTGAGGCGCTTAAAGGTGCATCACGCCGTCGTATTCATACCTTCCTTGCAACTTCACCGATCCATATGAAAATGAAATTACGTATGGAGCCTGATCAAGTGGTCGAACAGGCGGTGATGGCAGTGAAACATGCAAGGCAATATACCGATGACGTAGAGTTTTCCCCTGAAGATGCAGGGCGTTCAGATTTTGATTTTTTATGTCGTGTGCTTGAAGCGGTGATTGATGCCGGAGCTCGTACAGTTAATATCCCTGATACCGTTGGATACAATTTGCCTCATCAGTTTGGTGATTTGATCGAACGTTTGATCAAGCATGTTCCAAATTCAGATAGAGCGATATTTTCGGTGCATTGCCATAATGATCTGGGTGTGGCTGTTGCAAACTCACTTTCTGCTGTCGCACACGGTGCACGCCAGGTTGAATGTACAATAAATGGTTTAGGCGAACGTGCGGGTAATGCGGCATTGGAAGAAGTTGTTATGGCGGTGCGCACTCGTCAGGATCTTTTTTCCTGTCAGGTCAATATTGATACAACACAAATTGTACCGTGCAGTCGTCTGGTGTCAGGTATTACTGGATTTGCAGTGCAACCCAACAAAGCGATTGTTGGAGCGAATGCTTTTGCTCATGAGTCTGGGATTCATCAGGATGGTGTGTTAAAGAATCGTGAAACATACGAAATTATGCGTGCTGAAGACGTAGGATGGAGCGCTAATCGGATGGTGCTTGGAAAGCACTCTGGGCGTAATGCTTTCCGTACACGCCTTAAAGAGTTGGGTTTTGATTTTGATTCAGAAGAGGCTGTTAATAGTGCCTTTGTTCAATTTAAAGCGCTTGCGGATAAAAAACACGAAATCTATGATGATGACCTTATGGCTTTGGTCACTGATATCAGTATTGCGGCAAAAAATGAGTGCGTAAAATTAATCTCTCTTAAAGTCTGTTCTGAGACGGGAGAAACACCTTTGGCTGTTGTGACTTTGATGTTTAATGGCGAAGAAAAAAAGGGTGAATCATTGGGTAGTGGCCCTGTTGATGCAACGTATAAGGCAATTGAGTCAATTGTAGGTAGTGGTGTTAAGCTTCAAATATACTCTGTCAACAACATTACTAAGGGAACTGACTCTCAAGGTGAAGTCAGTGTACGCATCGAGAAAGAGAGCCGAGTTGTTAATGGGCAAGGTGCAGATACTGATATTGTTAAGGCATCTGCTAAAGCGTACATAAATGCAATCAATAAAGTACTTGTGCCTTGTGACCGTGCGCATCCACAGGTTTGACGGAGGTTAAAATCTTGCAGTTGCCAGAATATATACGGCATCAGTATCTCGAAGCGATGGGGATACAAGTCTGGCAATCACGGCAAGATCATGACTTGCCGTCTGATCAAAAAGAGGTGGCTTCAGAGGTATCGCAAGATATTGAAGCCCCTCTTGATTGGCAAGCACTGCGACCTGAAGTTGGCTCTTGTACCGCTTGTGGTCTATCTGAAACACGTACGCAAGCCGTTTTTGGTGTTGGAAATCAAAAGGCTGATTGGTTGGTGGTTGGGGAAGCACCAGGTGCTGATGAAGATCGCCAGGGTGAACCTTTTGTTGGGCGAGCTGGGCAGCTGCTTAATGCCATGCTGCTTGCTATTGGGCTGCCTCGAGATCAGGTTTACATTGCGAATATCCTCAAATGTCGTCCACCACGAAATCGTGACCCTACTCCTGAAGAAGTGACATCATGTGAGGGCTACTTAAAACAACAGATATTACTCATTCAGCCAAAAATAATTTTAGCGGTTGGGCGTGTTGCTGCCCAGAACTTGTTGAAAACGGATACACCGATAGGGAAAATGCGTGGTCAAAACTATACTTATGGTGAGAGTGATATTCCTGTCGTTGTGACGTATCACCCTGCCTATTTATTACGTTCGCCCAGAGAGAAGCGCAAAGCCTGGATTGACCTTCAGCGAGCCCAATCCATATTTTATGGCTAATTTTTAATATGGAGCTATGTTTGGAGCCAGAATTTAGAAATATGACGGATGCAGATCTAATCTCTGTTTGTGCTATTGAAGAATCTGAATTTGAGTTTCCATGGAGTGAAAATATTTTCAAAAGTTGTTTGGGTGATGGCTATTATGCTTGCGTTATGGTCGAGCATGAAGTGATTATTGCTTATGGTGTGATCTCCTGCGTTGCTGACGAAGCCCAGATTTTAAATCTTTGTGTCAAGTTTAAAATGCAGCGACAAGGGGTAGGGCGATCCATGTTAATGCGTTTGTTGCTGTATGCATGTCGTGTTAAAGTTAAAGCCGCTTTTCTTGAAGTTCGTCGTTCTAATAAAAGAGCGATTGAATTTTACAGTCGTATTGGTTTTAGTGAGGTGGGTCTGCGCAAAGGTTATTATCCAGCTCATGAAAACCGTGAAGATGCTGTTGTTATGGCGTTTGAGTTAAAAGGATCACTTCCTTAAATCTAAAGGGAGAATGAACAGTTGTGAGGCTCCAGGTATGGCGCGCAAACGTAAAATAAATTACTCCATTGAGCCAAAACTACAGGCATCAATTGATTATCTATTGCAAACACAGGGTACATATTCTCCTGTCGAGCTTTTACTTCATGAAGGCTTTCTGAAGTACGAAAATTACGAAGCTTGGCGTTATGGAAAAAAAGCATCTCTTGAGCAGGTTGTTGATGGTGCGATTGATGCGCTTCGAGAACGTTTAAATCAAGCCGCACTTTGGTTGCAGCATTTAGGAATGCAAGCTGAAGTGCATTCCTATCGTCGATGGGGAGTTAAAGGCGAGGGTTTGTTGTTCTTTTGTGAAAGAAACAGTGATGAAATTTCTGCTCTCTACCAGACACATTTCACGCGTTTAAAAAGCGGTGTCCCACAGTTAGACCTTTTTTTAGATGATCGCACTTCGATTATTGCTGAAGCGCTATGTCACTCCTTGCTTGATCGGCGTATATCAGAGACAAAAAAAATATTAAATGATCTGTTGCTCTGTGAGCCGAATCACCACTTTATCAAGCCTGGAAAGTTATTTTGCGATGCGATGAAATCTCTCGAGTGTGGGCAGTATGGCAGGCGTGTTGAGCAGGATGTGATGGTTCTGGAGCGTTATATTATGCCGTTTGTTCATGAGCTTGCTGGAGGGAAGGCGCGAGATATTATTGCTCCACTTTGGCATGTTTTGAGTGATGCTTTATCTGGGCGTTCCTTTGATATTGAGACTCCTAAATTGCATTGCTCCTGGGTATTGAGTGAATTGCTGGATTGGCCTGGAGTGCGTGAATCTGTTCTTGCTGTTCCAGATTGGAAGAGTCAGCCTATATTGTGTACTCGACTGGCAAAAGCACTTTATCAAATGAGTGAGCGGCTTGAGGCTCTTGGTTTGTGGTGTCAATTATGCTGGGGCTTTCCTGATTTTGCAGAACAGGTGATGAGTGACCCTGTGTTGCCTGACCCTGCGGTGCGTTTGGCATGGTTAGAGTGGCGGGATATTCGAGTTAAGCCTGCTTTAAATGTTTATCACTTTCCTGCTTGGTTGCTACTTAATGAGCCTGAATTGGCTCAAACCCTTACCATTGAAGGTGATTGTTCGCAAGAGGGTGTCGTACCTTTTAATCTGGTTCGACAGCTTTTATTAGCTAATATAGAAAAAAAGAGGATTAGCCAGTTGTTGGCTTCACAAAGTGAGGCATTAAAAACAGCACATCTCGGTTTGCATTTATTGTATGATGAGTGTTTTAGCGGAGTATAGATTCAGCTTTCAGGAGTGAACGAAATAGTTACGGTTTGTTTGCATTTCTGATTCGATAAATATAGTATGCGCGGTTATGTCTGAGCAGTTGCCTGTATATATAGATCCTCTGCGTTTTTCTCATCGGGGTCAGTCAGTGAGTGGGTCTGTTTCATTGCAAGGAATGGAGCGGCTCTCAAGCTATCTGTATGATGATGATGGTGAGGTTGAAGTTGCATTAGAATTTGGGGTTAATCCTCAAAGAATTCATTACATGTCGGTGGCTTTAAAAGCACATATGCATGTAGTATGTCAGCGTTGCTTGCAATCAATGGACTTGCTGGTTTCTCATGAATCGTTGGCTGGATTAGTTAAATCAGAAGCGGCGATTGAGCGCTTGAGCAGTGAGTATGAGCCTTTTGTTGTTGAGCCAGAGCCCGTACTGCTGAAGGCGCTTGTTGAAGATGAACTAATATTGGCCATGCCTGTCGCATCAATGCATTCATTGGAAGAGTGTGGAAGTGACTTGCCGGAGGCGAATCTAAAAAATGAGCCTGAGTTGAGTCCATTTGCTATTTTAGCGCAGTTGAAAGGCCAATGAAGTTATAAAAGATTACGTATTGATAATCGCGGCCATAAGGCCGCATTTTTTATGAAACAAAAGAAAGTGAGAGCTTAGTAATGGCTGTACAAAAGAGTAAAGGAACCCCTTCCAGACGTGGTATGCGTCGGTCTCATGATAGTTTGAAATTTGCGACTCTATCTGTTGACCCGACATCAGGTGAAACACATTTGCGTCATCATGTCTCATCGGATGGTTACTATAAAGGCCGTAAGGTCATCGCTGATAAAGTCGAAGTAGAAACCGAAGAAGAGTAATTTTTGTTGAGTTACACAATTGCACTTGATGCAATGGGTGGGGATCATGGCGTGCATGTCGTGGTTCCCGCTGCACTGCGTATGCTCGCTGTTGACTCTGCGCTTAAGTTAGTTCTGGTGGGCAGTGACTCACTCATTTCTGAAGAGCTACGTAAAAACAGTGCGGATACTAATGAACGTTTGCTGATTCAGAATGCAACCCAAACGGTTGAAATGGATGAGTCCCCGGCTCAGGCTTTGCGCGGCAAAAAAGATTCTTCAATGCGCGTGGCTATTAACCTTGTTAAACAAGGTGAAGCTGATGCGTGTGTGAGTGCGGGTAATACCGGCGCATTAATGGCAACGGCTCGCTTTGTATTAAAAACACTGCCTGGAATTGATCGGCCCGCTCTGATTAGTACGGTGCCTGCAATGAAGGGGCATACACATATTCTGGATTTAGGCGCTAATGTTGACGTGAGTGCTGAGCACCTTTTTCAGTTTGCTGTGATGGGTTCTGTTCTGACCCGTGCAGTTGATAATATTGACTCTCCGACGGTTGGTTTACTCAATATCGGTGAAGAAGAGATGAAAGGGAGTGAGTACATCAAGGATGCCGCACGGTTGCTATCTTCCAGTGAGATCAATTATGTTGGCTTTGTAGAGGGAGATGATATTTATAAAGGCACTGTTGATGTTGTTGTTTGTGATGGTTTTATTGGTAATGTTGCACTCAAATCCAGTGAGGGCGTTGCGAAGATGATCAGCAGTGCGCTCAAAGAGGAATTCAGTCGTAATTGGTTGACTAAGTTTGCTGCATTAGTGGCGATGCCGGTTCTTAAAGCATTTCGCAACAAGTTTGATCCTCGCAGGCATAATGGTGCCAGTATGGTCGGTTTGAAAGGTATTGTGGTTAAAAGTCACGGCGGCGCCGATATTTTTGCTTTTGAAAATGCCATTAAAGAGGCTATTCTTGAGGTCAAAAAAGATGTGCCCAAGCGTATTGATGCCGAGTTGCATTCTCTATTATTAGAAAAGAGATCTGTAGTGTGAAGTATTCTCGCATTAAAGGCACTGGCAGTTACTTACCAGAAAAAGTATTAACCAATGCTGATCTGGAAAAAATGATTGATACCACTGATCAATGGATTCGTGATCGAACAGGTATTGAACGTCGCCATATTGTTGGTGAAGGTGAGACAACCTGTGATCTTGCCGAAATGGCATCACGCCGTGCCATTGATGCTGCAGGTGTGAACGTAGAAGATATTGATCTTGTTATCATTGCAACAACAACCCCTGACCGTGTTTTTCCAAGCACTGCTTGCTTGCTGCAAGAGCGCCTCGGTATTCGAAAGGGCGCTGCTTTTGATATTCAGGCAGTCTGCACAGGTTTTGTCTATGCTCTGGATATTGCTGATAAGTTTATTCGAACTGGAAGTGCTAAAACGGCTTTAGTCGTCGGTGCTGATGCGCTATCACGCATTCTGGATTGGAGTGATCGCACCACCTGTGTGTTATTTGGTGATGGTGCAGGTGCAGTTGTGTTGAGTGGTAGTGACGAGCCCGGAATTCTTTCGTCGCACCTTCATGCCGATGGTCGCTACAAAGATCTACTAACCGTTCCTGCGGGCATCTCTCAAGGTTATGATCAGGTTCAAAGTCAAAGTGCCTTTATTCATATGAATGGGCGTGAAGTTTTCAAAAAAGCGGTCAATACACTCGGTCAGTTGGTGGATGAAACGCTGGAAGCCAATCAGATGGAAAAAAGTGATATTGACTGGTTGATTCCCCATCAAGCAAATATTCGTATTATTACTGCGACAGCTAAAAAACTTAAAATGCCTATGGAGCGTGTGGTGGTGACTGTGCAGGAGCATGGCAATACATCTGCGGCATCAATTCCTCTGGCACTTGATGTGGCTGTACGCGATGGCCGTGTTAAACGTGGAGAAACCTTATTGCTGGAAGCGTTTGGTGGTGGTTTCACATGGGGTTCGGCACTCGTTAAGTATTAGGTGGTCACTATTCAAATGAAAAGTAAACTCGCTTTTGTTTTTCCAGGTCAAGGCTCTCAGTCGATAGGTATGCTCGCTGATCTATCAGAGCATCATTCACTTGTTCGTGAAACTTTTAATCTCTCTTCAGATGTTCTCGGCTATGATTTGTGGTCTTTAGTGCAAAATGGCTCTGATACCGAGCTTAACCAAACAGATAAAACACAACCCGCCATGCTAACTGCTGGCGTGGCAGTTTGGCGTGTATGGCAAACTCAAAGTGACATACGGCCTGATGTGATGGCAGGGCATAGCTTGGGAGAGTATACGGCACTGGTCTGTGCTGGAGCGTTGTCTCTGGAGTTAGCTGTTTCATTGGTTGCGGAGCGTGGGCGCTTTATGCAGGCTGCTGTGGCTACCGGTGAAGGTGCGATGGCGGCAATACTCGGACTGGCTGATGAGAAGGTGATTGAATTATGCCAAAGTGCGGCAGAAAATGAAGTTGTCGAAGCCGTTAATTTTAACTCACCCGGTCAAGTGGTGGTTGCTGGAAATGCGGCGGCTGTTTCTCGCGCAATTCATTTAGCAATCAATGCAGGGGCAAAGCGTGCATTGCTACTGCCGGTGAGTGTGCCATCTCATTGCCAATTGATGAAGCCAGCCGCTGAAAATCTTTCAGAGCGTCTGCAAGCCGTTGAATTTAAAACCCCACAATTTCCAGTTGTTAATAATGTTGATGCAAAAGTTAACTATAAGCCTGATTTAATTAAAGAATCTTTGATTAAACAGCTTCATAGCCCCGTACGCTGGACGCAGGTTGTGAACGAAATGAGTGCCATTGGTGTAGAAGCTTTGGTAGAATGCGGTCCAGGTAAAGTTTTAGCAGGTTTGACTAAACGCATCGATAGAAAGATAATTGCGCTGCCTGTATATGATGATTCAACGCTTTCAAAGGCGTTGGAAAAATTAGGAAAGTAATAAATGGTTCTGGATAAAGAAGTTGCACTGGTCACGGGTGCAAGCCGCGGAATTGGTCGTGCGATTGCATTGGAGCTTGCTGGGCAAGGGGCGACTGTTGTAGGCAGCGCAACATCGACTGCTGGCGCAGAAAAAATTACCCAATACTTTAAAGAGAATGGTTTTAACGGTTTGGGTGTGGTGCTTGATGTGAATCAAAGTGACTCCATTAGTGCCGCACTGAAAATAGTGACAGATTCATTTGGATCGCCTTCTATTCTGGTTAATAATGCAGGTATTACGCGTGATAACCTGATGATGCGGATGAAAAATGATGAGTGGGATGACATTATCAGCACCAACCTGAGTTCAGCATTTCACCTGATTAAATCTTGCTTGCGCCCTATGATGAAAGCGCGTAGCGGGCGTATTATTAGTATTACCTCTGTTGTTGCTGCAATGGGGAATGCAGGACAAACAAATTATGCTGCTGCTAAAGCGGGGCTGGTCGGTCTTAGCAAATCATTGGCACGAGAGGTGGGCTCTCGTGGGATTACGGTTAATTGTATTGCACCCGGTTTTATTGATACGGACATGACGAAGGTGTTGCCCGATGCGCAAAAAGACGCATTGTTAGCGAATGTACCTGTGGGTCGCCTGGGGCGGCCTGAAGAAATTGCCGCTGCGGTTGCTTTTTTGGCATCGCCAGCCGCAGCCTATATCACAGGTGAAACATTGCATATCAACGGTGGTATGCATATGGGGTAAACTGCAATATTGCAGTTATTTTTTGTTTTTCTTTTATCTTGAATTTGTTTTCAATAAAATAGTTTTTGTAGTGTAAATAACTACGTAGTTATATTCTGGGAGGAATGATTCGTTATGAGTTCTATTGAAGAGCGTGTTAGAAAAATTGTTATTGAGCAGTTGGGTGTTAAAGAAGAGGAAGTGACAACTGAAGCCTCTTTTGTTGATGATTTAGGTGCAGATTCTTTGGATACTGTTGAGCTGGTGATGGCTCTGGAAGAGGAGTTTGAATGTGAAATTCCTGATGATGAAGCAGAGAAAATCTCTAATATTACACAGGCGGTTAATTTTATTAATGCCCATCAGGCGTAAATAAAATTGCTAAAAGCGGCGACATTCTTTTTCTTTTAAGAGAGAATGTCGTCGCTTTTTGTTGTCTGCAATTTTTATAACTCAAGTTTCGGAGTTCATTGCCCCCTCTCCCCTCGGGAGAAGGGACAGTCTAATCTAGACTTTTTATCATTTGAACTCCAAAACTTGAGTTATAATAGAAACTGTATAAATTTAAAAGGTTTGTCTTGTGAGCAATAAGAGACGTGTCGTTGTTACTGGATTAGGTATGGTGAGTCCTGTTGGCTTGACTGTATCTCAGTCATGGGAAAATATTCTGGCAGGAAAAAGTGGTATTGCACCGCTGGAGCTGTTTGATGTTTCTGATTTTTCAGTACGCTTTGGTGGCTCTGTTAAAGGTTTTGATGCTAAAGCATATATTCCTGCAAAAGACCTCAAAAAAATGGATACGTTTATCCATTACGGCATTGCAGCAGGTAAACAAGCGATTGAAGATTCTGGGCTGGAAGTCACAGAAGATAATGCTCATCGCATCGGAGTTGCGATTGGTTCAGGTATTGGTGGTCTGCCAGGCATTGAAAAGGGTAAAGAAGCTCTAATAAAAGGCGGTCCTCGCAAGATTTCACCATTTTTTGTACCCAGTAATATTATTAATATGATCTCGGGCAATTTGTCTGTGATGTACGGCATGAAAGGGCCGAATTATGCCATCGTGACCGCGTGTACAACAGGCACTCACTGTATAGGCAGTGCTGCGCGTATGATTCAATATAATGATGCGGATGTGATGGTTGCCGGTGGTGCAGAGATGACCACTTCACCCTGTGGTTTAGGTGGTTTTGCCGCCGCTCGTGCGCTCTCGACACGTAATGATGATCCGACCGCTGCAAGCCGCCCTTGGGATAGAGACCGCGATGGCTTTGTACTGAGTGATGGCGCGGGTGCTCTGGTGCTGGAAGAGTACGAATACGCTAAAAAGCGTGGCGCAACGATTTATGCTGAAATTGTTGGGTTTGGCATGAGTGGCGATGCGTATCACATGACACTGCCGCCGAGTGAAGGCCAAGGTGCGCAGCAGTGTATGGAAGTCGCCCTGAATGACGCAGGAATGAATGCCGATCAGATTGACTATATTAATGCCCACGGTACATCGACACCGGCAGGTGATCAAGCGGAAACCGCTGCAATTAAAGGTACGCTAGGTCATCATGCGAAAGATGTTGCAGTGAGTTCAACCAAATCCATGACAGGCCACTTGCTGGGCGCTGCTGGAGGTGTTGAAGCTGTGTTTTCTATATTGTCGATACGTGATCAAGTTGCACCACCAACGATTAATCTGGATAACCCAAGCCCTGAATGTGATCTCGATTATGTACCTCATACAGCCCGTGAGATGAAAGTTGACGTAGCAATGTCAAACTCATTTGGTTTCGGTGGAACTAATGGTACGGTTATTTTCCGTAAAATTTAACCTCATAAATTATACAAGTGACCGCGCCTTTTATAGTACATCCATTAGACGTTGATCTAGACCTGCTTGATTTACATGAAACAGACCCGACGCGTTACCCTTTTTTTTTAGAAAGTGTTGCGTCGGGAACGCCCCAATCTCGTTACGATATTCTTTTTGCTTTTCCTGGAAAGCAGCTTCAGTTAAATTCAAATGATGAAGATGACTTTTTATCAGAACTGGATCAATGCTGGAATGCTACTGCCAAAAAAAACTTTATAGCTAATAAAGAAACTTTGCCTTTCAGAGGAGGATGGTTTGTCTATTTGGGTTATGAATTCGCCGGACAAATTGAGCCCACTTTATCGCTTCCAGAATTTAAACCCCCATTTCCAGTAGCTTTTGCAACACGCATCCCTGCGGCAGTGATTCGGGATCATAAAACGAACCAAATATTATTAATTACAGAATCAGAGCAGAAATCACTTCTGGGTATGATGCTGGATGATGTGAATCGTTGTATTGCACGTAAAAAACTGAAAAAAATGCAACAAAAAAAATGGGTGCATACTTTAATTGAAGAAGATGCACAGCGTTATATTGACGGCATAAGTAAGATTAAACGCTACATCATTGACGGTGATATTTTTCAAGTGAATCTATCGCGTCTCTGGCGTGTTGATTTTAAAAAATCCCCTTTGCCCGTTGACCTGTACCGACGGTTGCGTGAGACTAATCCTGCTCCTTTTGCGGCATTGATTACTCACGAGCAAGGTTCCATTATCAGCTCATCACCAGAGCGTCTAGTTGAAGTGCTTGGTGATCAGGTCAATACGCGACCTATTGCAGGAACGCGGCCACGCGGAGAGTCAAAATCAGAAGATCAGGAATTACTTAAAATATTGATCGAACACCCCAAAGAACGTGCCGAACATGTGATGCTGATTGATCTGGAGCGCAATGATTTGGGGCGAATTTGTGTGCCTGGAAGCATTCATGTCGATGAATTGATGGGGCTAGAATCCTATGCACATGTTCATCATATTGTTTCCAGCTTGAGTGGAGTCAAGCAAAAAGGTACAACGCCGGGTGAAGTGATTCGTGCGCTGTTCCCCGGAGGCACGATCACGGGTTGCCCTAAAGTACGCTGCATGGAAATTATTGCCGAGTTGGAAGAGACGGGGCGTGGGCCTTATACAGGTTCTGTAGGTTATTTGAATCATAATGGTGATATGGATTTTAATATTCTGATTCGTACGCTATTTTTACAAGATAAAAAGCTACAACTCAGAGCGGGCGGTGGAATTGTGGCTGATTCTGATCCAATGCTCGAATTGAATGAATCCCGTGCCAAAGCGCGTGGTTTGGTTATGGCACTTACTCAGTAGCTATAGTAAAATCGACCAATTTTTCAGGTAAAACTCAATGCTCGAAATTAATCTCATTAATACTCGAATCAAAGATATGCAAGGGCGTGCGGATATCCTTAGGGGGTATCTTTGACTTTGATGTCAAACAGGAACGTTTAGAAGAGGTTGCTCGCGAGCTGGAGGGGTCTGAGGTCTGGAATAATCCTGAGCAGGCGCAAGCACTTGGAAAAGAGCGCGCCCAATTGGAACGAATTGTTGAAGTCATCAATGAATTGAACGGCACCTTGGGTGATGCGGCAGAGTTGTTGTTAATGGCGGCCGAGGAAGATGATCAGGATGGGGTGGATGAAGTTGTTTCTGATTTGGATCGACTGGAAACACGACTGGCCGACCTGGAATTTCGCCGAATGTTTTCAGGCGAAATGGATGAAAACAGTGCCTTTTTAGATATTCAATCAGGCTCAGGTGGCACAGAAGCTCAGGACTGGGCAAATATGCTGCTTCGCATGTATCTGCGCTGGGGTGAGCGCCGTGGCTTTAAAACTGATTTGGTCGAAGTGTCGAGTGGTGACGTGGCGGGCATCAAAAGTGCTACGATTCAGTTTCAGGGCGAATACGCTTATGGTTGGTTACGTACAGAAACAGGTGTTCATCGGTTGGTGCGAAAGTCCCCTTTTGATTCAGGAAGCCGTCGTCACACCTCTTTTGCATCGGTTTTTGTGTCACCTGAAGTGGACGATAGTATAGAGATTGATATCAATCCAGCAGATTTGCGCATTGATACGTATCGTTCAAGTGGCGCAGGTGGGCAGCATGTGAATACGACGGATTCGGCGGTACGTATCACCCATGTGCCGACGAATACCGTGGTGCAGTGTCAAAATGAGCGCTCTCAGCACAAAAATAAAGCATCCGCCATGAAACAGCTTAAAGCCAAGCTGTATGAGTTAGAGATGCAGCAGCGCAATGCTGAACAGAAAGATTTGGAAGAGAGTAAGTCGGATATTGGCTGGGGAAGCCAGATACGCTCTTATGTTTTAGATCAATCCCGCATAAAAGATCTGCGCACCAGCGTTGAGACTGGTAATACACAAGCAGTGCTGGATGGTGATCTTGATCAATTTATGGTAGCCAGTTTGAAAGCAGGAGTATAAAAATGAGTGATGAAAAACAGCTCTCTGAACATGACCAGGTGGCTCAACGGCGTGCAAAATTAGCGGCGATACGCGAAGAGGGCAATGCGTTTCCAAATGACTTCAGGCGAAATGTAATTGCTGGTGAGTTGCAGGCCGAGTATGGTGAAAAAGATAAAGAAGAGATCGAATCACTTGGAATTCGTGTCAAAGTTGCAGGTCGGATGATGACGCGGCGCGTGATGGGCAAAGCCAGCTTTGCTCATTTACAAGACATGTCGGGTCGCATTCAAATTTTTGTGCAGCGAGACAAAATATCACCAGAGGCTTACCAAGTCTTTAAAAAATGGGACATCGGTGATATTTTAGGTGTGGAAGGGGTTCTATTTAAAACCAAAGTGGGTGAATTATCCATTAAAGTAGACTCCATTCGCCTGCTGACGAAAGCACTGCGCCCACTGCCTGAAAAATTTCATGGTTTGTCTGACCAGGAAACACGCTATCGTCAGCGCTATCTTGATCTGATTATGAGTGAAACCACGCGTGATACGTTTCGTAAACGTACGGCGATTATTAACTATATTCGCAAGTTTCTTGAGGAGCGTGACTTTCTTGAAGTCGAAACTCCCATGATGCATGCCATTCCTGGTGGAGCGACGGCACGCCCGTTTACTACGTTTCATAATGCCTTGGATATGGATCTGTTTTTGCGTATTGCGCCTGAGCTTTATCTGAAACGTTTGGTTGTCGGTGGTTTTGAGCGCGTTTTTGAAATTAACCGGAATTTTCGCAATGAAGGCCTTTCAACGCGCCACAACCCTGAATTTACGATGGTTGAGTTTTACCAGGCTTATGCAGACTATCATGACCTGATGGATCTTACTGAGGCGATGTTACGTGGTATCGCTGAAAATGTATTAGGGACGACAACGGTGACCTACCAGGGCGATGAATATGACTTTGGCAGCCCATTTGAACGGATGACAATCAAAGAATCAATTTTACATTATAACTCGGAGCTTAACCTCGACAATATTTCAACGATTGAAAGTGCGCGAAAAGTGGCTGAATCGTTAAAAATTTCTCTGAAACCCAGTTATGGTTTAGGCAAAATCCAGATTGAAATTTTTGAAAAAACAGTCGAACATCGTTTGAAAAATCCTACATTTATTACAGAGTACCCTGTAGAAGTCTCTCCTCTTGCTCGGCGTAATGATGATGATCCCTTTGTGACGGATCGTTTTGAATTTTTTGTGGGCGGGCGTGAAATTGCCAATGGCTTTTCAGAGTTGAATGATTCTGAAGATCAAGCGGAACGCTTTCGCCATCAAGTGGCAGAAAAAGATTCAGGAGATGATGAAGCGATGCACTTTGATGAAGATTATATTAGAGCATTAGAGCATGGTATGCCGCCAACGGCAGGTGAAGGCATTGGGATTGATCGTTTGGTGATGCTGTTTACGGATATGCCGTCGATTAAAGATGTGCTGTTATTTCCTCATATGCGGCAGGAAAACAGGACTTAAGGAGCCTGCTCGATAGATTTGTTTACGAGGATATGCAGGCTTACATGGCGGTTGCGCTGTTTTCCATTACGAGTCCAGTATTCGTCAATGGGGCGCATCTCGCCATAACCCGTTTCAGAAAGCAGTTTTTTAGGCACCCCTTTCTCTAATAGATATTTTTTAACCGAATTTGCACGATGGTCTGAGAGCCGGTCATTGTAACTGTTGCTGCCCGACTGGTCTGTATTCCCTTCAATAAACAGTCGTTTAACTCCTTTTGTCGTTGAAATAAATGTTACAATTTCATCAAGAGATTCTTTTGCAGGATGACTTAGTTTTGACTGGTCAAAATCAAATAATACAGGTGTGAGTGTGATAAATTCAAAACGCGTTGTTATCGCTTGAATTTTGGTATGTGAATTTTTTTGATGTGTGTGTGGCTGAGTTTCAGCTCTTATATTTGGGACGATTGGAGCAGACTGATCGACGATATTTTGCTCTACAGGCTGTATTGTATATTCGGTGATAATCAGTGCGGATAGCAGTAAAAAGGCAAAGATCATTTTGAGTCCTTGATGGATAATTTTTTAATTGAATAGATTATCGGTCAATTAATCGAGGTAGATAAATTATGGCGATATATGCTATTGGTGATGTGCAGGGCTGTTTTGATGAATTGCTAGTATTACTGGATAAAATTAGTTTCAACCCAGAGCAGGATCAGTTGTGGTTTGCTGGGGATTTAGTCAATCGTGGGCCAAAATCAGTAGAAGTATTACGCTTTGTTAAAAATTTAGGTGACCGAGCCGTGGCTGTGCTTGGGAATCATGATTTTCACCTATTGGCTGTTGCACATGGTTGCGGTAGAAAGTTGAGGAAAGATACTTTGCAACAGGTGCTTGATGCGCCTGATGGTGATGAGCTTATTTCGTGGTTACGTCATCAACCTTTATTACATCATGATGAAACAGTTGCTTATACAATGGTGCACGCGGGTTTGCCTCCTCAATGGAATTTATCTGAAGCACGTCAATATGCCGGCGAAGTTGGAACGTTGATGCGTAGTGATGAGTATGGAGATTTTCTTGAGGTGATGTATAGCAATTCACCTGATATTTGGAGTGATGATTTGGCGGGATTAGATCGCATTCGTTTTATTGTGAACTGCTTTAGTCGCTTGCGTTATTGTGATCAAGTGGGTCGGTTAGCCTTAGAGTATAAAGATGCGCCCGGCTCTCAGCCTAGCGGTGTGGTTCCATGGTTTGACGTAAGTGATCGGCGCAGTGCTGGTGAGTCGATCGTATTTGGACATTGGTCTACGTTGGGTATTGGCTTAAGAAAGAATAGCTGGTCACTAGACAGTGGCTGTCTTTGGGGCGGAAAATTAACAGCACTCAAACTGGGTGAAAAGCCGCAATGGTTTCAGGTGGCATGTGATGGAGTGTGCTTGCCAAAGTGAAATTATAAAAGGGCGAATATTGGCTCGCCCTTAGGAATGGTCACGAAATAGCTTATGGCGTAGGTTTAATTGCTTGCTTGCATTGAAAGTAACACCAGTATAAAAGCACTGATGACTCCAATAGCAAACCATTTGAACTTCACTGGAAGCTTCGGTGTTTCTTGTTTTTCTTCTGTCATTTTTGATTCTCCTTAAGGTTTAAATTTAATCACGGTTTATATTTAGTAGTTTCTTTGTTGCCCATAATATCATGGCAAAATATAAAAGCGCTAACCCCGAAAGTAAAGCCGCGATTACAGCAAAAATATCCGGTGCTTTCATCAGTGTGGTCATTAATGACTCTTGATAATAAAAAAACCATTGGTGGTTTTGTGGAAAAATTACCGTGTGTAACTGATAAAAAACATCTCTAGCACCATAAACTATGATTGAAACAGCTATTATTGCAACGATGCCTAGTGTGATAAATAGTGTATAGCCAATATATTGGAGTGGGCTCTTTGTGACCCAGAACAGCGCTATGATTATGAGCAGCATCACTATTGCCCAATACTCCGATGTTCTTAATGTGTCCAGCAGATTAGCGACATCCTGAAGATGAACGACTTCAGGTTCACGTAATAGCTTATCAATCACATTCCCTTCACTGTCATGATATGTGATTTCGGACAGATTTTGCCCCTTATTGTTGATTGCGTCAACGATTTGTCCAAAAAGAACGATGTGTTGCTCGCGATCAGTGGTTTCAAAGCCAGTTTTGTAATGATTTTGTGGTGCGAACTCTTCGATAAAGGGTTCAAAGTCCAGCGCATCGTATATTTGTGGATAGAAAAAGTGAGTGGCGCTGAGTGTTTGCCATGCTAAAAATAGCCCCACCCACAATGATAAAAAAACAATAAATATTTGCCCAAGTAGTGGCAGTGACCTTATTTTATAAAATATGGTTTTATGTGACATGACTTTATGCGGCATGAGTTTGATTGCGACGTGGCCATAATGGCGCGAGAAAAAAGAACAGTGCAGCCACCATGACCACGGCTGGGCCTGCTGGAAGATCCCATTGCAGAGATGCAAATAGCCCACTGCCAACAGCCAGGCAGCCGATGAGCGCAGCTAATAATGCCATCTGCTCCGGTGTTTTGGCAAAGCCGCGTGCGGTGGCTGCTGGAATGATGAGGAGCGATGTGACCAATAAAATTCCGACAACCTTCATGGACAGAGCGATGATCAGAGCGACTAACAGCATAAAAATCAGCTTGACCGTAGTGACCGGAACGCCTTCGACACGGGCAAGCTCTTCATGAACGGTCAGTGCTAATAAAGGTCGCCATATTATGATGAGCGACACGAGGGCAAACAGGCCACCGCCATAGATCCAGTAGAGATCGGATACGGAAACCGCCAAAATATCACCGAACAGATAACCCATTAAATCGACCTGTACTGATTGTATCAATGCCAGTGAGACTAAACCGAGTGAGAGTGCGCTGTGAGAAAGAATGCCCAATAACGTGTCACTGGCCAGTCGTCTTTGATGTTGTAGTACGACGAGTAACACGGCCAGCAGTACACAGACGAAAACAATGGACAGGTTAATATTGATTTCCATAAATAAGCCCAGAGCAACACCGAGTAGCGCTGAGTGAGCTAAGGTATCACCAAAATAGGCCATACGCCGCCAGACGATAAACGCACCGAGCGGCCCCGTGACCAATGCCGTTCCAACCCCAGCGAGCAACGCTCGAAGCATGAAATCATCCATCTGTTTTTTCCTGTACTTTTCCAGCTAAATCATGGCTGTGATCATGGTGGTGGGTATACAGAGCAATGCTGGGATGCCTATTAAAAAGCTCAAGATAGCGTGGATCATGGCTGACCGCTTCGGGGTGGCCAGAGCAGCAGATATGGCGATTCAAGCAGAGCACACGATTGGTGGTCGCCATCACAAAGTGCAAATCATGTGACACCATAAGAATACCACAACGATGATTTTCCCGAATTGAACTGATTAACTCATAAAGCTCTGCTTGACCGGTCACATCAACGCCTTGAGCGGGCTCATCTAAAATTAATAGTTCTGGGTTGCGTAACAGAGCGCGAGCCAGCATAACGCGCTGTGTTTCACCGCCGGAAATATTCTGGATTGGACTATTGAGCAATTTTTGAGCGCCAACCTCAGAGAGTGCGCTGCTCAGTTGAGTCTTGGAGTATCGTCCTCCCAGCTTCAGAAAACGTTGTACTGTGAGCGGCAGGGTATCATCTACGCTAAACTTCTGCGGAACATAGCCAATGCGAGTTTTAGGTTTGATATAAATCGACCCTGTCGTGGCTTTTGTTAACCCTAAAATCAGACGAACTAATGATGATTTTCCTGCACCATTTGGGCCGATCAGTGCAACGGTCTCACCTGTGTTGAGGTTAAGGTTGATATTTTCCAGAATTATATTGTCCTGAACTTTGAGCGACACTCCTTTGACTTCAATCAGTGAGGCGGGCAGTGTATTATCGTTCGACTTTTTGATCATACTTTGCTGTATAACATATTTGGAAATAAAAATGCGTCGGTGTTTTTTAGTTTTTACTCTATTTGTTTTGTCGATGGCATTAACGAAAACGCAGGCGGCCTCGAAAACCTCACCTAAAGTTGTTGTGAGCATTGCGCCAATTCATTCGTTAGTCATGGGCGTGATGGAAGGTGTAGGTGAGCCACTGTTATTAATACAAAGCACAGCATCCCCTCACCACTTTTCACTGCGGCCCTCTCATATGAAAATGCTTCACTCGGCTCAGTTAGTGGTACGCATTGGTAAGGATTTTGAGCAATTTTTGAACCGGCCTCTAAGCAATCTTGGTAAAAGCAGACGTTTGCTCAATATTGTTGATCTGCCCGATCTTGAGCTGCTGCCTTATCGTGATGATGATCATGCTGGGCATCACCATACTCAATCAATAGATCCACATGTCTGGCTTGACCCTGATAATGCTCAAGTGATTGTTAAAGCCATTGTCATACTGCTTGGCGGAATTGATGGTGTGAATAAAATTGTTTATCAAAACAATGGTCAACGTATGTTGCAGGCTTTGCAAACCTTGGATGAACGTTTAACCATCACCTTGAGTGATATCAACAAAAAACCTTATTTGGTGCTGCATGATGCTTATTACTACTTTGAAAATCATTATCAATTGAATCAGGTGGGTGCCGTGGTCGTTAATCCAGAGCGCCGCCCTGGTGCGCGTCGATTGAGTGAAATCAGAAAAAAAGCAGCTCAGGAGAGGGTCAGCTGTATTTTTGGTGAACCACAAATGGCTGCAAAATATTTAGAAGGTATAGCACAGGATTCGGGCTTGAAATTAGGAATGCTTGATCCTCTCGGCGTTGGGCTGAAAGAAGATCAAACACTCTATTTCCAAATGATGAATCACTTGGCTGAATCTTTAGTGGAGTGTTTATCGCCGTAAATTATAAGCCATCCAAAGGGCTAACAACTCCGCGCCCACCTTTGTTTAATACGTGAGTGTATATCATCGTGGTTGAAACATCGGCATGGCCAAGCAGTTCTTGTACGGTGCGTATGTCATAACCTGATTCCAGTAAATGTGTCGCAAAACTATGGCGCAAGGCATGGCAATTGACTCGTTTTATTAATTCGGCCTTATCGGATGCCTTTTTGATTGATTTTTGCAGACCATTTTCATGGATATGGTGGCGGCGTACTTTATTTGAACGAGGGTCAACAGAGAGTTGACCGCTTGGGAAAACGTATTGCCACTTCCACTCTTTAGCCGCATTTGGGTATTTTAGCGAGAGCGCATTAGGCAGGTATGCTTCACCCAAATTATTTTCTAAATCTTCTTGGTGACGGGTTTTTGTCGTGACAAGCCTCTCTTTTAATGACTCCATTAAACTGGTTGGCAGCGGCACCACTCGGTCTTTGAGGCCTTTTCCATTGCGAATGATAATTTGCTGATATTCAAAATCAACATCTTGAACACGCAGACGAACACACTCCATAAGTCGCATTCCTGTGCCATAGAGTAGTGATGCCATCAGACTGTGAATGCCGGTAAGGTTTTTGAGCAGTTGGGAAACCTCAGATTTCGTTAGTACGGTGGGTAATCTTTTAGGCTTTTTTGCACGAGAAAAATTATCCAATTCGCCCAAGGGCTTATCGAGTATATTTTTATAAAAAAAGCTTAAAGCGTTAAGCGCTTGATTTTGAGTGCTGGCTGCGACGTTTCTTTTGACTGCCAAATATTCTAAATAGCGAGTGATGTCAGTGGCTTCAAGATTTTTAGGCGGACGATTACCAGAGAAACTAATAAACTTTACAGTCCACAGTTCGTAAGCTTGTTCAGTTCGGATCGAATAGTTGCGTCGGCGAATTTCAGATTTTAATGCGGTGATGAGTTTGTGGTGGTCTTCTCGTACCTGATCCAGTGTGGTGGTTGATTTAGGCGCGCGCGGAGTGTCGTGATGTTGTTTTACCTCTTTAAGGTAAGCGTGGTGGGTGACTGGTTTTTTGAGAGCGTCCCAGTCAGTTTCTTTAAAGCATATCGGGTTTACAAGATAGAAAAGTGCTTTTAGTGCCGTGACAGTTTGGTTTACCTGGCCATTATTCAAGGCTCCTTTTCTGTCTAGTTCTGAAAAGTATGATGTGATGTCACTGGGAGCATGATTGGCCAGTTTTTTATCTGGAAATGCTTTGATATATCGCTCAGCCCAAATGACATGGAAGCGGATGGTGTGGTCTTTAACTCTTTTTTTAACAAGAAGTTGAATGTATTTATCCCAAAATTTTTCAATGGGATCTTTGAGTGTGGTTGTGGTTTGCTCTATACGTTGCATTCTGTTACTTTCAGTTGGTTTTAATTGAACGATTCATGCTCTAATTAGGGATTATACACAGAATCTATGTGTGTTGAGGTAGAGGGATTATGTGTGGTTCGAATAGGGCGGTTTCTGTATAGTTAAAAGTTATGTGTCTAAGGCAATGTTCGTCATGCACCCATTCCTGAAACTTAGCACCGAGTCAATTATCATTTATTCGCCATTGATTTAACTGATCTAATGCTCTTGACTTTCATTGTGAACCAGTGTTTACTGTTGGATGTTGGTTCATCCTGCCCTGACGAGATGTTAGAGGCCTTGACCGGATGGCCTTTACATACAAATTAGGTACTAAGTTATGAGTAAAACACTCTCCGCACGTTCGTCTGCACCTTTCCATTTCCCATACTACAGTTTCAGAAACATTAGCAGCCCTGAAGATTTAGATAATGGGCGCCGTATTTATGTAGGCCAAGCACCAATCTCATCAATTTTAGATCTGCCTACAGATGAGAATGTTCGAGATTATTTATTAGACGCTGAAGGAAAGAATCGGCGTGTTCCTACACAGGTGCATAGAGCTATCCGGGACACACTAGAAAACGACCCAGATAGCTTTTCCGTGTTAAATGGTGGCACAGTCCTAGTTGCCCGCACTTGCGAAGTCAATGATAAGCAAAAAATCGTGTTACTCAATAAAGCGAGCATAATTAACGGCTCTCAGACTCAAGGAGTAATTCGAGACTTTTTAGAGCAACTGAACGAACAATCAAGAGATGAATTCCTGAAGCGGAATATTAAATATGAACTGATCGTAACTAATAATGAAGGGCTGATCGCAGACGTTTCAATCGCAAGAAACTTCCAAAATGATGTAATGACAATATCAATTGCTGGTCGGCTAGGCCAGCTAGACGAGTTGGAAGCAAGTTTCAGTGCCAAGACTCCAGGTGCAAAGCTTAAAAAATCTGAAACAAAATTATCTAATGATTATGTTAAAACAGAAAGGCTTATACAAGTTATCACCGCATTAATACCAAAAGAACTTTGGGTAAAATCAGGCGACTTCAATAAAGTCTATGCCTATAATATGAAGACTAAGTGTCTAAAAGAATTCCAAGAAATTTACAAACGAGCAAAAGATAGCGAGCATTCTGAGCACGAAAAATATTCTGATCTTTATCAGTTTTACTTAGATATATCTGCCGAAGCTTGGAAGTATTACCAAAAATGGAAAACGCATTCTGGGTTTGAAGGAAGCAGAATACGAAGCATAGAAAGAGATGGACGGACTATTCGTGAGGTTCCAGACGGCATAATTTTTCCTATTTTGGCTTCCCTATCAGCCTTTGCAAAGAAGGAAGATACTGGGTGGACGATTAAAAGTCCAGATTCTTTCAGTGATGAAGAGCTAATACGCGCAGCTAAGTCGGTATACCAAGATATTGCCAATTCAACCCCCGGCATTATGGGCAAAAGCAAGGCATGTTATTCTGCTTTGTATCAGATTACTGAAATATATCAGAGATTGTCAGAGAACAATTAGTTCGCATCAGTGGGGAGAGGGCAGTAACCTCTCCCTTCAAACTGCTCGCTACATACCAAAGGTAAAATTGTCATCTCCTTGCACAAAACTGTTATTCAATCTGTTCTGAGTTACCATACCCATGGTTCGATGTAATCAACACATAACAAAAGCAATTAACGTCGACAATTTTAAGCGTGGTTTGTTTGTGCTATTCGCAAGCTCATTGTCGCACAAACAAACCACGCTTAAAATTGCGAGTTATTGCTGACGTTAGCTGCCAGAAAATTTAGTGCGCAGCACTGAATTGAGATGATGAGAAATGAAAAGGTTCATCCTTCTTTTTATGGGAGAAATAACGAAGCTTTTGTGCCGAGCTGAAAGTTTATAAATCGAAGTTGATCCATAGTTATCAGCAAGTATTAGATTATTTTTGTTCGGTAGTCGTGCGTAAATTTAGAGAGAAAATCTGCCATCAGTCATTTGGCCAAAAAATACACATCATCGTTGTAAAAACAGAGGTGATTTCAATAAGAAATATTTGAAGGAGAAAGAGTCGTAAAAAATAAAAAGTAGTTGGCTATTTTTTGTTCATAGTCAATCCATAGCTTGGAGCGAAATCGGAAAGGTTACATAATTTGCCGAGCAATGAAGGTCGCATAAAGAGCAGCAAAAATAGTTACACTTTTGTTCGGTCAGGTCAAAAAGCTGTGTAACCAGTGCTCAATATTATTTCATTCTAAAAGCTGTTAAAGAGTCATAAACCACATCAAAAAAATCACCTTGGCTTGAAAAGTCATGTTTTTGAAACAGAGTCTTTACTGAGAGTGGTTGAAGGCGTATCTTGTATGGGGGTTGAGGTTCAAATAAAAGAACCTATGAATTTTCATGTTGTTAAAAGTTTAGGTTGTTATTATGCGGCTGCAAGTTGGTCACTTCGTAATGGGCATTATAAGTGGAGTTTGTCAGCTAACAATTAGCTTCATTGGACCGCCCGCAGCGTCATTTTTTTGTGTATGTCGCAAGCTCCATATTACACAAAAAAAAGCCACTTCGGGCGGCCAATGAGCATGGCGTTATACAAAAATAGATATTGGAATCATTATCGTATGTTATAGTCAAAAACAAGTGTGACTCATGGATAGATTTATTATTGTGTATCGCAATATAAGAAACTAATGTCAGGATGTGTTTGCTCCCTGACAATCCTTTACGCAGTATACTTAGTATGACTAGGTTACAGTGTTACTATCGCATAAGAGTATCCATGGGTCACACATCTATTCAGGGAATGGTTTTAATTGTCACAACTAGAGAAATTAAAAAAAGCAACCAGCCTTAGTGATCTTGCAATTATTCTTGGCTACAAACCAAAATCTGTCTCCTTCATCATTTATAAGACCCCAGAAGACAAAAAATATATTGAATTCGAAATCCCCAAGAAGAGCGGAAAAATTCGAAAAATAAAAGCTCCAATTGATCAATTGAAGCACCTACAAAGGCGGTTTAAAGTGGCCCCCATAGTCAAGACAGAGACTCAAAAAAATAAGATATAACCCTTATTTTACTATTGAAATAATTTTATTATGGATCAACGAATGCTCGGTGGATGTGTTCTTGGGGGTGTTGCCCACAGAGCTTTCCACCACCAAGTAATCTCTTATTTCTTCCTCCTCTTTGTTTACGTTGCTCTCTGTTAAACCTTGTTTTACTCCGTATATTTCTGCAGGTGTTGCATCTCCAAA
>JAKITI010000013.1 GCA_021648145.1 Gammaproteobacteria bacterium | reverse complement strand
AGTCACTTCACCAAACGTCTTGCCATTAATAAGAAATTTGACCATGCCCTTGCCGTTCATAACCATAGGCATGCTATGACCAAACTTGAGTGTCGTCTCAGTGGCATTTGTAATATCAATGGGTTCAATGGTACGCAGACTTGCAGGCAGATCAAGTGTCTCAGCCTGCTGTTTATTTTCTTCGAAAACCAGGCGCATCAAAGGGATATCGGGATAACTGCCATCCATCTCATCGTCGCCCATCACCACCATATTATTGGGCATGATGTCAATACTGTGGCGACCGCGAGCAGTATCTTTCCAGTATACGATCAATTCGGAACCGACTTCACCTTCAGGAACAAACATGATATCCGCACGCTGGCCAGACACCATCAACACATCATCGAGATTGGTGATAGGAGTCTCTAGTAATCCACCATCACCACCAATTCGAGTCAGTTTATGGTTTGGCACGGCAATACGCATAAAGCGTGTATTGGCGATATTCACCATCCGCCAGCGAATGGGTTCACCTGACTTGACCTTCATTGTGGGCATTTTAACGCCATTAACCAAGAGTTGATTACCTTCACGTCCGTTGATTTTTTTCAGCAGCTGCTCTTTGGGCGTGCCGGTAAAAGCAGCTTCCACCTGGCCTTCAGCATCAAGCAACACATCATCAACAACTAAAATTTTCTGTTTGATATCACGAATTTTTGAGTCGATATCCTCTGCCTTCTCAGTCACCAACAAAGCACCCGCCAAGCCTTTTTCTACCTGAACGTTTGTACGAACATGAGGGTGATACCAAAATAATGAGGCTTCTTTCAGGTCAAACTTATAGGTAAATGAATCCCCAGGTTGAATAGGATTTTGCGAAACCGACGAACCATCCATATCAGCGGGCAGACGCAAACCATGCCAGTGAATGGTTGTTGGTTCAGGCAAATTATTGGTAAAGTGCACAATGAGCGTATCGCCTACAGTGCCGTGAATCAACGGCCCCGGCACAGTGCCGTTGTAGGTATATACCGTAGAAGAGATACCTGGAACCATCTCGACATCAGCTTCACGTGCTTCAAGGTTGATCTCAACGATATTAGGGTCTGGATTGATATCTTCCATCAACTGTAGGCCGAAAGCCTGATCCTCTAACACGGTTCCATCTGCCATAAACGTAAACACCAGATCAGCCGGATCAAATCGTACTCGGCGGTTCTGACGCAGAACAAAGGTATCAGCGCTTTGTGTACTGCCGCTCCCCAGAGCTCCCAATACCACGTCGGCCTTTTGAATAACCGTATTGCCAGAAAGGCTGCTGACCGTAGCGACGACACCAGTAAGTGGCACACCGCTATTATTAATCGTCAGGGTATAGGTGTACTCAACATCAGTACGCGAAACACGTTGTTTGCTGACTAACTGACGATCTGTCATTGACAAATCACTCACCGCTGCAACAGCCAGACTTTGGCTCAGCAGAAAACCCAGCGCCAGCAGGCCAGCCAAACCCACTCGCATAAATTTTACAGACTGGGTGCAAACTCTGCGCAATGAACGGTGAAATAAGCCTGCAAGACCCAAGACCAACAACACTAATGCACCCGGCTCAGGCACGGAGGTTGTTGATCCACTACTGAGAACATCAAAAGTCATTGGATCCAGAATTTCAAAAAGCTGTGACCCCGGTGTGCCTGTGCCGATAAAATCAAACGTCACGGAAAACCCACCCAATGTGTCACCAGAGTTGATCGGTGACCCCAGCGTTAACCAGTCAGAAAAACCATCATCGGGTAGATTCGAATCTGGCTCTACCGCCAGACCATCCCAACCCATAGGCGAATCCGAAATCACCAGATTTTCATAAAGGGCTGGATCAAAATAGGTCGAAAACTCTTCAATGTTGATGGGCAAGTCATTATTGACTGTGTATGTATACTCCCAAGCACTACCACCCAAATTATTAGCTTGGTACAAAACGGGTACGGCTTGAGCAACCGACCAGGGTAATAGAAAAATGCTTATCAGAAAAAAACTAAGGCGTGACATAATATTTCCTTTAAATTATGTGTATCAGGATATTGAATTCCAGCCCGTTCATAGCATTAAATTTCACAATATAAAATTTGTTGTTTTCCACTATATCCCTGTTTATCCCTGTTTATCCCTGTTTATCCCTGTTTATCCCTGTTTATCCCTGTTTATCCCTGTTTATCCCTGTTTATCCCTGTTTATCCCTGTTTTAGTATGTGAAACCTTTACCATAAACTGACATGAACAACAGTATATATCTCAATAGAATGGACAGCAACTCAGGTAGCAATCTATTTTTAATAGCCATATTCAGAGTAAATTCAAATAAATAACCGTTTTAATAATTTATCTTCCTTTATTTTTTGCTGCGTGTTGATATCAACAACATACCTCATCTCTTTGCCTGTAAATTTTTGCACCTGTTTAATCTGAAATTCCAGTACTTTTAGATCCGCATCCGATGCATCACTCTCTTCCATATTACGCCGCACGACTCTATTTCGCATGACATTTAAGGGGGCGTAACAGTGCAATATGGCATATTCAACATTAAACATATCAGCCAGCCTCTGAAACATCTCTCGCTGTGCTATTTTTAAAAATGTCGCATCCACAACAACAGAGTAGCCCGAGTTTAATAACGACTTTGCCAGCTCAAAAAGGTGCTGATACACCTCTTCACTAGACGTTGAACTATAGATTCCTTCCTGAACACCCTGTCTGTTTTTTTGTGACGCTTTAATATCATGCAATCTTTTACGCTCTATGTCTGATCGTATTCGAATCGCAAACTTTGCTTGCAACAAAGTTTGGCTTACTGTTGATTTTCCTGAGCCGGAAAGGCCGTGCATAATAAACAATCTTGGTGACTCGAGGTCGATATACTTTTCAGCCAAATTCAAATAGTTCTGAAAATTTTGGTATTCACTGGTCATATCAGGTGAATGAATACCTCCTTGAGACCAGCGAATGCAACTCACCATGGCGCGCACAACTGCGCGATAAACCAGATAGTAACGAAAAACCTTTAAACCTGAATAATCACCCGTCAATTCCAGATAGCGATTTAAAAAATGACTCGCTAATGCAGACTGTTTATGCTCATCCAAGTCCATGACAAGAAATGAAATTTCACTGATGACATCATTCCATCGCAAATCTTCGTTAAATTCGATGCAATCAAAAATAACTATTTCATCATCAATCATGGCAATATTACGTAAATGTAAATCACCATGACACTCTCGTACAAAACCGTTCTCTTTTCGTGAAACGAAGACCTTTTTTAAATCTTCATACGCCCGACAACTCCAGTTTTCCAAAGCATTAATGCGCTGAATATCTTCCGTTTCATTAAGATGCTTACGAATCTCTTGATAGCAATTTATTACCGGCTGATGAACATGCTGTAAGTCACCAAATTTTTGCGATTGCTTGGCGACAGAAATAATTTTATGAAATTTTGCAATTTTCTCGGCAATTAAATCCATATAATGTGTATCAAGCTTGCCCAAAGCTAACACCTTATCTAACTCACTATTCGGGGGAAATTGAACCATCTTCAAGGCGTATTCGATCACATCTCCACGACCATATAGAGCTGGATTTTGAGCGCTACCAGTAATCGGAACAACATCAAGATAATAATCAGGCGCTAATCGTCGGTTCAAATCAAGCTCCAACTCACAATAGTGTCTTCGATTAGCGAGCGAAGAGAAATCAAGAAAGCCAAAGTCCACTGGCTTTTTAACTTTATAGGCATAGGGCCCAGTCAGAATAACCCAGGAAATATGTGTTTCGATTATTTCCAACTTTGTCACTGGGTGATCATATAATCGTGGGTTTTTTAACGTATCTATCAGGTTTTGACCATTCATTTTACTTTGTCACCAAGCTATCTGGCTCGTTCCTAAGCTCATTACAAAAGGCTACATTGCCATACAATAAACCAACAGACATCGCTCATCATATCAGTTAATATGCCTTCAATATTTAAGCAGCCTAATAAGGTATATTAATGAGCCGCACGGATCATTCAAGCTCCCGCCTTTCTATCCCTCTTCTTTTCATATTATTATTAGAGTCAAATAATCTATTCGCTACAGATTTCACCGTGACAATAAAAGAGCGCGGCAGCGGCATGTTCATTGATGGCGCAACGGTGGTGCTGGATGAGAGTGATATTTATGAAACCAGTAATAAAAAAGGCCAAACCCACTTTTCAGAGATTGACCACCCCAAAAAAATCAAAGTGCTCGCAGCAGGTTATGAAACCCGAACTGGGTCTGTCAAATCAGATGAAAAAAGTGTCACGGTCTACCTCTCTCCTGTTGTACTCGAAGGCGAAGGGCTGGAAGTCACCGCTGAACGCATTGTCGAAAAAGCTTCTAAAATCAGCCTGTCAAAGCAAGAGTTAACACAAGCCCCAGGCAGTCAGGGTGATCCGATCAAAGCTTTGGTATCGCTGCCAGGCATTGTTCAAGCAGGCGAAGGTTCTGCTGAGATATATATGCGTGGCAGTGACCGCAATGAAAATATTATTTGGGTAAATAACGCCCCCATTGGCTATCTTTATCACTTTGGCGGCATGTATTCGACAATCAACCCCATGCTGATTGAAGATATTAATCTTTTTTTAGGAGGCTTTCCCGTAGAGTATGGCGATGCATTGGGCGGAGCCATTGATGTAAAACTGCGAGCCCCCAAGAAAGATCGTACCCACTACGCTTTTGATATCTCCACCATTGCCTCTTCTTTTTTAATAGAAGGCCCAGTCGGTGAAAATAGTGATGACAGTTTTTATATTGCTGCGCGGCGCAGCTATATCGATCTGTTACTTTCACCCGACAAAATAAACGAACTCGCTGGAAATAATGATGAGGATGACAATAAAATCACACTCGTACCTCGATTTTATGATGCACAAGCGCTCTATCGCCATGAATTAGACAAAGGCTATCTCGATTACTATTTCTTCGCCGCCCAAGATAAAATGGCCTTTGACATGAAAAGTGCTGAAAAAACAGACCCACAATTTGCTGGCGAACTCAGTAACAGCATTGAATATCAAACAGCGGGCATCACCTGGCAACAAACCATTAATTCTCGTTGGGATCAGATCACCACACTGGCTTACTACCGAGACAAAGATGTCACTCGCTTAGGCCGTGATGATAGTGGCAAACCTTTTTATATCGACGTAAAAACTAGCAGCCTTTCATTAAGACCCCACTTAAACTGGCAATTCAAAAAAGATCAAAAATTGAGCTTTGGTACTGAACTGTTTTATACCGATGCTCCTGTGGATCTCTATATTTCGCGCCCCCCGTCAGAAGATGACCCTGACTTTGATTTTACTTCACAGAAAAAGTACCGCTTAGAAAAAACATTGATCGCCAAAGCATTTACGCCTTACATCAAATACAGAAAAACCTGGGGCGAAAAATTCACATCAACACTCGGTTTACGTTACAGCGACACCACTGTCAGTGGAGGTTATAGCAGCCGTGAGCTATCACCGCGTGCTTCCCTGGAATATAACCTGACACCTGAAACCTTGCTTACCGCCAGTTGGGGGCGTTACACACAAATGCCTGACGGAGCATCAATCATTGAAACCTTCGGTAATCCACGCCTTGATACCACTGAAGCCGAACATAGAATTCTCGGCATTCAACATAAAATCAACTCGCTTTATAGTGTAAAAGCAGAAATTTACCAAAAACCCATGACTAACCTGGTCGTCAGTATTGATGAAAATGATCCACCCAACAATTATGCCAACAAAGGTACGGGAGAAGCTTACGGCTTTGATCTTTTCATCAAACGCGAAGCACGTCACGGTAAAATGGGCTGGCTATCACTCTCATGGGCCAAGTCCAAACGCACCAATCAGTTAACCGGTTTGACTCGTGATTTTTCAGGCGACCAGCCACTCACACTAACTGCGGTTTGGGGGCAACCTTTTGGTGGCAGCTGGAAACGCTGGAAATGGGGTATAAAAGCTGAAGTCCGTTCAGGTAAGCCTTATACCGAAGTTATAAATCGTTATCGTGAAATTGAGGGGGATGATACCAGCCGATGGATTGCTGAATATGGCAAACATAATGCCGTGCGTACCCCGACTTACTATAAAGTTGATCTACGCATTGACCGTGAAATTCTGTTTAAAGAGTCTAAAATTAAACTCTATATTGACCTGCAAAATGTTACATTTTCTAAAAATATTATTGAATATGACTATGGTAATGAATATGAAAAAATCGACAATCCCACTAAAATTACCGGCATGCCATTCTTTCCTTTTTTCGGCGTTGAGATGGAGTTTTAATCTAGCATGACTTTATATTCTGATTTTATGGCTCTCATGACAAAAGGTGGCCCCATCATGTGGGTGATTTTTATTGCGGCCTGCATCGCCATGATAATGTTGATCTGGCAAAGCTTTCGCATTTTTAGCTTATCAAACAGTGCTCGGCAAGATTATGCCAACCTGCAAAATAGCAATGATTTTATCCCTTCCAATTCAGCCTATAACAGCAGCCCAGTCGCACAGCTTCTCACATTAATCAACTGGGGCGATGTCACGAACAAAGAAGATTTAGCCAAAGAGATGAATATCCATTTGGCAGAAATTATGCCAAAACTGGAAGGCACACTGCCCACCGTCGCCACACTCGGCTCACTGCTGCCCATGCTGGGGTTATTGGGGACTGTCATCGGAATGATTAATGTTTTTGAAGCCATTGCCCTGCACGGCACTGGTGATCCTGGAGAGATGGCTGTTGGTATTTCCCAAGCACTGCTCACCACGGCCAGCGGTCTGATTATCGCCATTCCGGTCATATTTTTTCATCACCTGCTGGCTCGTCGCGTCAATGCACTGACCGCGATCACAGGTCAAGCCATGCAGATGATTTTACATCGTGATATTGCTCTATATAACACCAAGATCAAATCATGAATAGCAGCGAGCAGTTGAATATCCCTCTGCCCGATACAGGCAAACCAGAAATTACGATGGCACCGCTCATTGATATTGTATTTCTGCTATTGATCTTTTTTATGGTCACCACCGTATTCCCGGAAGACGATGGCTTAATGATATCAATACCAGCATCGACACATGCTGCTGAATTAAGCGATGAAAATATTTTGTTAAAAATCGATAAAACTGGACAAGTTTATTATAAAAATAGTGCTGTGACGCTTGATGATGTCAAGCGTATTGTCTCGGATGAACTTGCAATGCGCCCAGATGCCCCCGTTATTCTTCATGCTGACAAACTGACCACCACAGAATCTCTTATTAACGTGATTGATGTCAGCAAATCAGCTGGGGCAAAAGGCCTGGCCATTGCAACAGATGAAAAGCCCATTGAATAACCGATGGCTACAGGCAGCGGCTTCACTCTTCGCAGGCCTGCTCGCCACGATAAGTTTATTGCTATCGGTTCAACTGTTCTCTGCCAACCAAAATGTTACTCAGGACAAACGCCCACTATTGGTTGTTGACTTGGTAAATTGGAAGCCTACTGAAAAGCCCATTGAGAAAAAACAGGCTCCGCCTCCCAAAAAAGTTATTCCTCCAAAACAAAAAGAGCAGCCCAAGCCCAAACCGATCAAAAAGGAATCAATTAAACCTGTCGAAAAAATTGCATTGAATCCAGTTAAAAAAGTAGTGCCAGAGGCAGAAACCACTAAAGAAATTTCACCCGAGCCTGTTACCCAAAAAAAGATAGAAACCGTGACGACCGAAGTATTACCAATACCTGTTCCTATCTTTCAGCTCTCTGATATGCCGCAATACCTGCATAAAGAGACCCCAGTTTACCCCCCTGCCATGCGCGCACGTGGGGAAACTGCAACAGTAAAACTTGAAGCTTATATTGATAAAAAAGGAAAAGTGCGAAAGGTAACCATCATACAATCAGCTGGAAAAGAGTTCGACCAAGCGGCAAAAAAAGCAATATGGGCTTCAACATTTTCACCAGCCAAAGCAGATGGCAAAGCAGTTGCGGTGTTATTGAGATTACCAGTGAAATTTAACTTACGTTAGTATTATGGTCGGAGCGGGGAGATTCGAACTCCCGACCCCCACAACCCCATTGTGGTGCGCTACCAAGCTGCGCTACGCTCCGATCTCTCTTGCGAGAAGTGGCCGTATAATACTTCACCCAGCGTCAAATAACAAAGTGTTTTCTTTGGCTATTCATTCAATATTAAAGAGGCTACTTCTGAAACAGAACAAGATGCTGTGCAGCTAATCGAACCCTGACATCATCACCAATAGCATGGTCATGATGGCTGGGGAAAAGAGATAACACGGTATCCCCCGTAGGCATTTTTAATGTATAGACCGTCTCTGCCCCTTTAAAAGCTTTATTAATAATCTTCCCAATCAGTGTGCTGTCATGATCTGACACCACATCATCTGGACGCACTAAAACTTCTACAGCACTTCCCACAGGCAGTTGATAGGCACGATCTCCTTTTATGATGCCAATCGAGGTTTCCACCGTATCATGAGTGAGCAGTTTGCCATCAAGAAAAACACCTTGCCCAATAAAATTGGCAACAAAGCGATTTATTGGCTCATGATAAAGATTGAAGGGCGTATCCCACTGCATGATACGCCCTTCATTCATAATGCCGACCATATCACCCAAGGCAAATGCTTCATGCTGATCATGGGTCACTAAAATAGTTGCAATATTCTTTTGACGAAAAATATCACGAACATCTAAACCCAAGCGTTCACGCAGATCTACATCCAGGTTGGAAAAAGGTTCATCCATTAAAATCAGATCAGGCTCGGTCGCCAGCGCTCTTGCCAGTGCAACACGCTGCTGCTGCCCGCCAGAAAGCTCGTGAGGGTAACGGCCAGGCAAATGCCCTAAGCCCACCAGTTCAAGCAGCTCGTCACTGATTTTTTTCTTCTCTTTGTGGCTTTTTTTATTGAGGCCAAAACAGATATTCGCGCGTACGTCCATATGTGGAAACAGAGCATAATCTTGAAAAACCATGCCAAGATGACGTTTATTCGGCGCTAAACTGTAACCTGATTTTGATACAACTTCGCCACGTAACTGAATCTCTCCACTCGTCACAGGTTCAAACCCAGCGATGGCTCGTAGGGCGGTTGTTTTACCGCAGCCACTCGGCCCTAACAGACAACATAGATCACCCCTGTTCATATGAAGTGAAAGACTTTCAATGACATGATGCCCCTCGTAGTGACAAGTAATACCTTGAACTTTGAGAAGTGTTGTCATGAAATATCCGTACTAATTTTAATCGGGCGACTTAACAAGTAGCAGTTCTAACAATGCTTTTTGTGCATGCAGACGATTTTCAGCTTCATCCCACACAACGCTCTGCTTGCCATCAATCACTTCAGCGGCCACCTCTTCACCTCGATGTGCCGGCAAACAGTGCATAAACAGAGCATCATCATGTGCTAGCGCCATCATTTTCTCTGTCACCTGATAGGGCGCAAACAGCTCCAGGCGCTCTTGCGCCTCTTCTTCTTGCCCCATGCTGGCCCAAACATCAGTCACAATCAAATCACTATTTGCAACCGCCTCTTCAGGGCTTCTCATGACAGAAACGCAATGGGCTGCACGCTCTACAATTGAGGCCTCAGGTTCAAAACCTTCAGGACAAGCAATATTTAGTTTAAAACCAAGTAAATGAGCAGCATTAATATAAGAGTGGCACATATTATTACCATCACCAACCCAGGCCACTGTCTTGCCTTCAATATCCCCGCGATACTCTTGGTAGGTTTGTACATCTGCCAATAGTTGGCATGGGTGGTATGAATCTGTCAAAGCATTAATCACGGGGACTTTCGAATAACGAGCAAAGCGTTCCAGTTGCTCATGATCAAAAGTACGTATCATAATGCAATCCACCATGCCGGATAAAACACGCGCACTGTCCTCAACCGGCTCGCCACGACCCAACTGGGTATCTCGTGGCGACAGAAAGATCGCACCCCCTCCAAACTGGATCATACCCGTTTCAAATGAAACACGCGTACGTGTTGATGATTTTTCAAAAATCATCGCCAACACCCTGTTTTTCAGTGGTTCGTATCGCTCGCCCCGGTGCTGCATCGCTTTCAACTCAATGGCACGTTGAATCAGAGCCTTAAACTCATCCGAGGTTAGGTCATTTAAAGTTAAAAAATGGCGTATTGACATGCGTGACATCCTACTCACAAAACGTGTTCACAAGACTAGAAACAGCGCGGACAAGCTGCTTAATCTCAGATTTATTAATAATCAATGGTGGCAATAAGCGAATGACCTTCTCGGCCTGCACACTCACCAGCAAGTGATTTTCCAAAGCAGCGCCTATCAACTCAGTGCACGGACGATCCAGTTCGATACCGATCATCAACCCTTGGCCACGCACTGCCTTTACATAGGCTTTATCTTTAAAGGCTTCATTCAAGCCATCTTTTAATAACTGTCCCATCGCAAAAACATGTTGGCTAGCTTGCATGTTTTCAAGCGTTTCCAGCACGGCTAATGCCACACTGCATACCAACGGATTACCACCAAATGTTGAGCCGTGAGAGCCTGCCTGAAAAAGAGTTGCAGCAACTCCTTTTGCTAGACACGCTCCGATTGGAACCCCATTACCCAAGCCTTTTGCCAATGCAATAACATCCGGTACAATATTGCAGTGCTGATAAGCAAACCAGTCGCCAGTACGACAAATGCCCGTCTGCACTTCATCGACCATCATCAGCCATTCATTACGATCACAAATTGACCGCACACCCGATAGATAGTCCGCTGAAGGAATATTTACACCACCCTCACCCTGTATGGGCTCAAGCAATACGGCGACAATGTTTTTATTGTTTGAAATAGCTTCAAGCGCATCAAGATCATCATAGGCAATGTGTATAAAACCAGGCAATAGCGGCTCGAAATTTACCTGGATTTTAGGGTTACCTGTCGCACTCAATGCCCCCATCGTACGACCATGAAAACTGGATTTCATCGTGACAATCACTGGCAGATCAATGTCCTTTTGGTGTCCATAAAGGCGAGCCATCTTGATCAGTGCTTCATTAGCTTCCGCACCAGAGTTGCAGAAATAGGCTGTTTCCATACCTGAAAGTGAAGTCAAGCGCTCAGCTAATGCCGTTTGCTGAGGAATATGATACAAATTAGACGTGTGCAAAAGCTTTCCGGCCTGCTCACACAGAGCTTTTGTTATATTTGGATGACTATGCCCTAAACTGCATACCCCGATTCCGCTCAGCGCATCAAGGTAGCGCTCACCTTGGTCACTCCACAGCCACACCCCTTCACCCCGTTCAAAAGTGACGGGAAGACGCGCATAATTTGCCATTAATGTACTTTTTGACATAACTTAAAATCAAATGTCTCTAAAATAAAAAAGCAGCCCAAATTGGCCGCCATTCATGAAAAACCTTCGATTATACCTGAGTATTTTTTATTGGAGAAGAAATAATTTGAGGCCTTACTCCTTTTTTAAGTCAGTTAGCTGAAATGGGCTGAGGTCAGATATGAAAAAATTAAATAGCGGTGAATTTGAGAAAGGGCGCCAGCATCCGCTATAATGCGCTGCTATTTTTCTCAGATGCCTACTATTAATTACTCAGGAATAAAAAATTGTTAACAACAGCCAACATCACCATGCAGTTCGGGGCCAAACCCCTTTTTGAAAATATCTCTGTCAAATTTGGCAATGGCAATCGCTACGGCTTGATTGGTGCTAATGGCTGTGGAAAATCAACATTGATGAAGATTCTCGGCAATGATCTGGAACCTTCTGCTGGCAGTGTCTCTATTGATGCCAATGAGCGCATCGGTAAATTGCGCCAGGATCAGTTTGCTTATGAAGACTATAAAGTCATTGATACCGTCATCATGGGTCACACTGAATTGTGGGAGATCAAAGAAGAGCGTGATCGTATCTATTCATTGCCTGAAATGAGTGAAGACGATGGTATGAAAGTCGCAGACCTTGAAGTTCAGTTTGCTGAAATGGACGGTTACACCGCAGAATCGCGTGCGGGTGAACTTTTGTTAGGATTGGATATTCCGCAAGATCAACACGACGGCCTGATGAGCACGATTGCCCCCGGCTGGAAACTGCGCGTTTTATTAGCTCAGGCACTCTTTTCTAACCCAGATATTTTACTGCTGGACGAACCAACAAATAACCTCGATATCAATACTATTCGCTGGCTGGAAGAGATCCTTAAAGCACGCAACAGTACGATGATTATCATCTCGCATGACCGTCATTTTCTGAACAGTGTTTGCACTCACATGGCGGATCTGGATTATGGTGAACTCCGCCTTTTCCCAGGTAATTACGATGAATATATGACGGCTGCGACTCAAGTTCGTGAACGTTTATTGTCGGACAATGCCAAGAAAAAAGCACAAATTGCAGAGCTACAAAGTTTTGTCAGTCGCTTTTCTGCCAATGCATCCAAAGCACGACAAGCCACCTCTCGCGCTAAGTTAATTGACAAAATACAATTGGATGAAGTCAAACCTTCCAGCCGAGTCAGCCCTTTTATTCGTTTTGATCAAGATAAAAAGCTTTATCGTTTGGCATTAGAAATTGAAAAAATGAATAAGGGTTTTGACGACCTGAAATTGATTAAAGAGTTAAGCCTGATGGCGGAAGTCGGCGAACGTATTGCAATCATTGGCCCGAATGGTATTGGTAAAACCACCCTGCTTCGTTGCTTGGTTGGAGATCTTGAACTGGATAGCGGCGCGGTTAAATGGTCGGAAAATTCAAATGTTGGTTTTTTTGCACAAGATCATACCGCTGATTTCGCAGAAGATATCAAACTATTTGACTGGATGGCGCAATGGACTAAAGAAGGTGATGATGATCAGGTGGTTCGCGGCACTTTAGGGCGCTTGCTGTTTTCTCGTGACGATATTAACAAATCTGTCAAAGTACTCTCTGGAGGAGAGCAAGGCCGCATGATGTTTGGTCGCTTAATGCTGCAAAATCATAATATACTTGTGATGGACGAGCCCACCAATCACCTGGATATGGAGTCAATTGAGGCATTAAATCTGGCGCTGGAAAATTACCCAGGCACACTGATCTTTGTGAGCCATGATCGTGAGTTTGTTTCATCACTGGCGACACGTATTATTGATATGAAACCTGAAGGTCTTGTTGATTATCAGGGAACTTATGATGAATACCTGCACAGCCAGGGAATAGAGCTAATAAATTAGCATGATGCTACTTCAACTTCAAAGAAGCCCTGCTTATGCGGGGCCTTATTGATAAGAGCTTCTTTTTCCTTCCGGCTCATCTGTTTAATTTCACATTCACGCTTTGCTGCTTCTGAACGTGTGGCCACTGACTCTTCATATATCAACCTGACGGGCCTTCTCACTCGCGTATATTTCGCTGCTTTCAAGTTATCCTGATTATGCTCATCAATGCGGCGTGAAACATCTTTTGTAATTCCTGTATAAAAACTACTGTCTGAGCAGCAAACAATATAAATGCGCCACTCACTCGACACTATAACGAACCCATAAATGGTGCTTATCTCCAGGTGCCAGCAATACAACATCATCTGCTGCGTTTGCGCTTTCCACACAAACCATATTGAGATAGCCATCCTGCCCCATATCACCTATCTGTTCTGATTTTTCAATCCAGGGATTCCAGACAATTGTTGATTCACTGTTGAGCTTGCTGATTCGAATACGGCGTTTTAAACCCGGATCATCAATCACACAGTCCTCAGTGGATTCCAAATAGATTCTATCCGTTTCCTGGTCAAATTTTACAGCTCCCACCTGCTGCTTTTTCTGCTCGCTGCCATCGACTTTATCCAGATATGGGCAACCTTCTAATCCACTGATCGTAATATTTCGAACGTCACTCACAGAAAAATAGGTATGCAATGCATCACCCACAGTGATTGCAGATTGACCCGTATTACGTGTCACCAGATCAATTTTAAGTGATTCACCAATAATGAAATGTATCTCCAGCTCAGCGGAGTAAGGCCACCCATCATGGCTTTTATCATCTTGTATCAGACGAAAAGCAATCAGCGTTGCGCCCTCTTTTAATGCTTCTGTTTGAATCACTTCCCATAATGCAGTCCGTGCAAAACCGTGAGCAGGCTTTGATGAATCCGTTGAATGACCTCCAAACCAGGGCCAACAGACAGGAATCCCGCCGCGTATTGACTTTCCAGCTTTAAAGCTGGCCTCTTGAGACATCCATATGACCGGCTCGCCACCCTTCAACGCCCAGCTCATCAAGTGGGCTCCTTGCAGAGATATACTTGCAGTCGCATGAGCATTATTTATTTCAACGACCAAAAAATTATCTGAAATTGTTTTAAATACAACTTGATTTTCAATACCAAAACGACTGTTTAACACGGCTATATCTGTATTCATAAGTCTATTTCCTATATTTTATCTAAGGTTATACTGGCCTCTTCTCTGCCTACAAAACTTTCATTTGAATTAATTGCTTTTTTCAGATGTTCTTTTGCCTGTGTGATGTTTCCTTGTTTATAAAAAGTCATTCCTAGATGATATTGAAAAATTGCAACATGAGGCGCTTGTTTGACCGCTCGCTCTAGCAGTGATTGCGCTCGGTTCAGCTCTCCTTTCTTATAAAAAATCCAACCCAATGTATTAAGAAAGACAGGGTTTTTAGATGTTTCAAAATGACGCACCAACTCCAGAGCTTGATTTAGACTGGATTCATCACCCTGACGGGTTGCAAGTAATACGGCCAGATTATTGGTCGCCACATCAACACTGGTATTTTTTTTGCGTAAAAATTCATAGACTGAAATAGCACTTTCGACATCACCCGCCAGTTCATAAACCTTCGCCAGCTCCAAAGCAATATTAAGATTTTCCGGCATCACTGATAGTGCTTGACGATAAGTACGTATCGTTGCCTCTCTGTTTTTTTGTGTTAAATAGAGATTTGCAAGATCCATGTACGCATCAGCATGACGCGGGTTGTATTCAATTGCGGTTAAAAAAGCATTTTCAGATTTTTTAAACTCATTATTAAAGGCATACACTTCACCCAATAAAGCATAAGCTGCAGCCAGTTCAGGTGAGTTTTCAAGTATTTTATTAATCGATTTAATCGCACTATCAGCATCCCCTTGAATAATAAAATTCTTGTAAATTCGAAACAGCTCAGTGAGTGGTTCTGATGAATCCTTTGAACGCTCCAAAGCACCTTCAAACTCTGAGTTGGCCTCACTCTCTTTGCCTTGCGCTTGGTAAAGCTGCCCTAATCGGTAATAGCCCACCGCTTGATCAGGGTAAACCGACTTAATCACGGCTGCCGTCTGCTCCGCGCCTTTCCAATCCAATTGTTTAGATTGAACATCAATCTTAGCCAAAAGCCCTTCTAAATGTTTGGGAGACAGTTTAAGTAACTGGTTAACAGCATCCAGTGCGGCATCATACTCTTCATTGGCCATCAAAATTCGAGTTAATCCGAACCACCCACCCACATCACCAGAGTGTAACGACAGTGATTTTCTCATCCTGAGTTTAGCTTTTTCCAGCTCTGAATTTGCCGCATAAGCCAGCGCTAGAAGTTTCAATACACCTGCTGAATCAGGTTGTACTTTCAGAACGGCTTCCAAATCTTTAATGGCCTCTTGAGCCTCTTGTTTTGAAAGCGACAATTTACCTCGTGCAAGCAATGCATCACGGTCAGATGGATTGTTCTGAAGTACCTCATCCAACAATAAACCCGCCTCTTCAGACTGCCCTTCTTGCAATAAAGCAAGTGCCAGTTTATTACGTGCCAGAATGCCACCCTCACCAGAGTGATCAAGCTGTACAATATTTCTATAAAGCTTTTCAGCTTCATCCAAACGTTGTGATGACATATATAACTCAGCTAAAGCAAAGCGCAATGTCAGCGCTTCAGGCTGATCTTCTATCGCAGTCATCAGCTCTTTTTCAGCCATTTCACTGCCTTTTTTCGAGGCTAAAAACTTGCTTAAAAGAACGACTCGCTGTGGATCTTTCGGGTCAAGGTTAACCAAAGCTCTCAATACTTTTTCAGCTTTTTCCAGTTGATTGGTATTTGAATAGAAAGTAGCCAAACGAACACGGTGCTTGAGTTCTTCAGGCTCAATAGAGACCAACTGTTTTAAAAGCTGTTCACTTTTTTCAGGTTGATTCTGATTGAGTAAAATCTGTGAAAGAGAGAGGTGAAGTGCTGCACTTTTAGGGTTTGCTTCAATTGCACGCTGCAATACGGCATCAGTATCACTCAAATCACCCGCCTTGGTGTAAAGCGTCAATAACAAAATTGCCGCGCCAGACTGCGTTGCATCAGCATCAAAAACAGCCTTGGCCTCTTTGATTGCATCATCAATTTTTCCATCATTTGCCATCATGACCGCACGAATCATTCGCGCTTCAGGCTCATTCGGGTTCTTTGCTAAAACAAAATCAACCATCTCACGGCATTTATCACTCTTGCCCGCTTGCAGATAGAGCTTGGCTAGTTTGATTCGAGCCTCAACATGGTCAGGGTCAAGTTCAATGACTTTTGAATAGTATTTAAAAACAGCAGCCCAATTTTTGTTTTTTTCTTCAACTTTGGCCAAAAGATAATAAATATCAGTAAGCTTGCTCTCATCTTTAACGACCTCAAGTGCCGTTATTAATGCAGTTTGAGCTTCTACATAATCACCTTTATCAAAAAGAACTTGTCCTTTTTGCAGCTCACTAATCTTTGGTGCCTTATCGCTGCTGCAACCCACCAGAAGTGCACCACACAACAAAAATGTTGAGTACCTGCTTTTTTTATCATTGATAGCCATGCAATATCTCTTTACGATGTCATTCTATTAATTCTGCTTATCATACCCAATTTGGCAGGTTTTTTTATTTAAAAAGTTAGTATAATCCAATAATTCAAATGATTGTTCGAAGTACGGAAATTTCTCTCTAAAATGACTCCAAACGAATACTGTCAAGATAAGGCATCAAAAAGCGGCTCAAGTTTCTATTACAGCTTTCTTTTTCTCCCTCCCAAAAAGCGACAAGCGATCATTGCGCTCTACGCTTTTTGCCGCGAAGTCGATGATGTTGTGGATGAATGCAATGATGAAGCCATTGCGCATACTAAACTGCAATGGTGGCGTAGTGAAATTGATGCTGTTTTTTCTGGAAATGCACAGCATCCTGTCAGCAAAGCTTTAGACGAAGCGCGCCAAAACCATCACCTTCCTCAAGAGTATTTTCTGGAAATTATCGACGGCATGGCGATGGATCTTCAACACAGCGAGTATGAAAGCTTCAAACACTTAGCTCTCTATTGTTACCGCGTGGCGAGTGTTGTAGGTTTAATGTCCGCTGAAATTTTTGGCTATACCGATCGTAAAACTCTCAAATATGCTGAAGATTTAGGTACCGCTTTACAGTTAACTAATATTTTACGAGATGTGCGCGAGGATGCGGGTCGAGGTCGTATTTATTTGCCACAAGATGACCTGCAACGTTTTGGTATATCCAGGCAGGATATCTTTCAATACAAGACATCCGATAATTTTCAACAAATGATGAAATTTCAGGCTGACCGGGCAAGGCAATATTATAATTCAGCCCTGGAAAAACTACCGGATATAGATCGTTACCCACAAGTGAGTGGCCTGATGATGGCTGAAATATATAAAGCAACATTGGATGAAATCGAAAAAGATGGCTTTCGAGTGCTAGAGCATCGCACCAAATTAACGCCTCTACGTAAACTATGGATTGCTTATAAAACATCCCGAAAAGAGAAGCGTTTGTATAAAAACTTAAAGTAGTGGGCTATAAATTCTTTATATATACCAAAAAAGACTATATTATGAGCTACAACAAGATGATTTATAGCTCATATTATATAAAAAAATTCGGACACTCTGTAGTTCAGTTCTCACTGACGACCACACTAAGAATGGCAAGCAAGGGGAGTTAAATATGCAAAAGAAATGGGTTGTTTCTGCTGTTGGGGCTGCGCTGCTATTAAGCGCTTGTGATGACACGGATACGCGTGTTGAAGCTGATTTAATGATCGACCGAGGGGATGGCGGTAATTTAGTTGCTCGATTCGATCCCTCCGCCAGTGAAGTTCCCTCCCCTAATAATTTTGCCTTTCTCGGTGCCACGCCCTTTACGGGAGCTCATCCAACAGATGCGACACTAAATATAAGCGTCGAGGATGAAAATGATCCGACGGATCCCAAGGTGGCGATGAACTCTCTGGATGGTTTTTCCACGGTTGCGCCCCTTAAAACCACCATCGGTGCCGCCGCCGAAGCCAGCACGCTTGGGCCAAACACCGTCAAACTGTTTGAGGTAACACTCAATGCCTTTGGCCTTGTCGATACGGTATCCTCAGAACTGGTCTACGGTGTCGATTATGTTGCCAGCGTTTCCTCGGTCGATAGTAGCGGCAAAACCATCGCCATCGTGCCGATCAAACCCCTCAAACCCGCCAGCAGTTACTTGGCGGCATTGACTACTGGCATCCAGTCCACCGATGGCCGCAACCTAGTGCCGGACAGCGTTTACAACATCACTAAATCCCCCCAACCACTGCATATTGATGGTGTTAGCCAAGTCAAAGTATTAACCGATGAACAAGCTGTTGCACTGGAAGCCTTGCGCCCTTTAACTAATGCACAGGAAGCTGCGCTGGCAGGACAGAGCATCCCCAGCAGCAGTGTTGCAGTGAGCTGGGTATTTTCAACTCAATCCATTGGCGATGTATTAACGGCCGTTAAAGGAGTGTCAACAAGCAGCAGCTCAGCCATTATCAGTAAGCCCATCGGCACCGCATCGCAACTCGTTGGCGGTCCCGCCGGCATTGCAAATGTACACGTCGGCACACTGACTCTGCCCTACTATCTGAGCAATGCCAGCAGCAGCCCGGCTGACCCGCTCAGCAAATATTGGACGGGTGCAGGTGGCAGCAACCTGACCCGTTATATGTCGACCCCTGATAAAGTCAGCGATGAAGTTGTACCACTGCTTGTCTCTACTCCCAGTAATAAGGAGATGAAACCCAACAGCGGCTGGCCCGTGGTCATGTTTCAACACGGCATTACCAGTAACCGCAGCGCCATGTTAGCCATTGCCGAAACACTGGCGAGTGTCGGTTTTGCTACCGTCGCCATCGACCTGCCGCTGCACGGCTTGGCACCAACCCATGCACTCTACATCAACGGCAGCGAACGCACCTTCGATATCGACTTGGCGAACAACGCCACACTTACTTCCTGTGCCGAAGGCATCACCTTCCCCTGCCCCGATGGTACAGCCGACAGCTCGGGCAAACATTTCATCAATCTGGGCAATTTACAGGTGACGCGCGACAACCTGCGCCAGAGTGTGGCTGACCAGTTCGCACTGTTTAATGCTCTAGCGACCATGGATTACGATGGCAACGGTGCAGACTTTGATATCAACAAAGTCTACTTTGTCGGTCACTCGCTGGGCGGCATGGTGGGGCTGGTCTTCGCCGCGCTGGAACCAAATCTGCGCGATATAGTGGTGGCCATGCCGGGTGGTGGTATTGCCAAACTGCTCGACGGCTCTGCCAGTTTTGGCCCAGTCATTGCGGCAGGCCTTGCAGGCGCGGGCGTTGTTAAAGGCACAGCCGATTACGAGTCTTTTCTGGCGGCGGCGCAGACTTTGATCGACAGCGGAGACCCAATCAACTACACCCAAGCCTCCAACCCCACACGCGATAGCGCCAGTGGTCGCGGTGTATTGATGATTGAAGTGATAGGTGATGGCGACAGCAACCTGCCCGATCAGGTTATTCCCAACAATGTCACAACACTCGCCCCTGCAGATACGGTAGCAGCGCCGCTATCGGGCAGCGACCCGCTTTTTGCTTATCTCGGGCTCACGCCCACCAGCGACTCGGTATCTGGCACCAATCTCAAACATGTACTGCGATTTACCAGCGGTGATCACCGATCCATTCTTGACCCCACAGCCAACGCAACGGTGACGACGGTCATGCAAACCGCCATCGCCACCTTTTTGGCCAGTGATGGCAACGCTTTCACCGTTAGCGACACCTCGGTCGTCCAATAACCACAGAATGGGAGAGAGAACAGTGAACAACAAAACCATACTCCGCACCGCTGCCCCGCTACTTCTGATGCTATCGGGCGCCGCTCAAGCCATTGAAATCCAAAAAGGCGAACTCTATGGCAGTTGGGACACCACCCTCTCTTGGGGCATCGCCAGCCGAATAGAGGATCGAGATCAACGCCTCATTGGCATCGCCAATGGCGGCACTGCCTACGGGGTGAATGCCGATGACGGCAATCTAAACTACGACAAGGGTATTTACAGTAACACATTCAAAATCACCTCGGAGATGGAGCTTAACTACCGCAACTTTGGCGGTTTTATTCGTGCCACCGCTTTTTATGACTATGAAAATGAGAAGGGTGACCGCGCACGAACAGAGCTGAGCGACGACGCCAAAGAGCTGATCGGCAGCGATGTTGATCTGCTCGATGCCTATCTTTGGGCACTCTTTGATGTGGGCGATAAACCGGCCGAATTTCGTGTCGGCAACCAACTGTTGAGCTGGGGTGAAAGCACTTTCATTCAAAACAGCATCAATACCATTAATCCGGTCGATGTAAGCAAAATTCGTGTGCCAGGTGCTGAGCTGCGTGAGGTGTTGCTGCCTATCCCCATTCTTTCCGCTTCGCTGGCGACAACAGAGAATACCAATATTGAAGTTTTCTACCAACTCCAGTGGGAGAAGACCGAGGCTGATCCGGTGGGCTCTTACTTCGGTGGCAACGACTTTGCACCCGCTGGTGGTGAGCGGGTCATGCTGGGTTGGGGTGCTGTCCCCGACAGTGTACCTGGTAGCTTGGTCGTTACCCCTCCGGCAACCACTGGGGTGGTCGCTCGCGGCTCCGACCGGGAGGCAAAAGACAGCGGCCAATACGGCGCAGCACTTCGTCTCTACGCCCCGAAGCTTAATGATACGGAGTTCGGCCTCTACTACATCAACTACCACAGCCGCCTACCCCTCATCGGTGCCACAATGGGAACAGCCGCTGCCGCTGCGGGCATTGATCCCAACGGTCTAAGTTACGTCCAGACCGCCCGTTATTTCATCAGCTACCCCGAAGATATTCAGCTTTTTGGCCTGAGTTTTAATACCGACATAGGCCGCTCGGGCATCGCCCTCCAAGGTGAAGTCTCCTATCGCAAAGATGTGCCACTACAGATCGACGATGTGGAGATCCTCTTTGCCGCTCTCGGTGCACAAGACAATCTCAGCCCTGGCAACACGGGCGCTGCTGCACTGGCCAGCAATGGACAACTCGGCCTAGTACCGTTTGAAACCGACATCCCCGGCTTTATTCGCAAAGATGTCTCGCAAGTGCAGATGACCGCCACCAAAGTTTTCGGCCCTGGCTTGGGAGCCAACACAACGGTATTACTGGGTGAAGTTGGCGTCACCCATGTCATCGGTATGCCCAGTAAAGAAGTGCTGCGTCTCAACGGCTCCGGCACATTTATCAGTGGCAACGAGGCGCTGGCCGCTGTTCATCCCGACGTCAATGGCAACCCCAACTTCGAAAGCGCCGACCGCTTTGCAGATGCCACCTCCTGGGGCTATCGACTGCTCACCCGGATGCAGTTTGATAACGCCTTTAGCTCTATCAATCTCGCTCCCCGCATCGTTTGGCAACACGATGTTAACGGCATATCCCCCGGCCCAGCGGGCAACTTTATCCGAGGCCGTCGCGCCATCACCCTCGCCTTGGCTGCCACCTACCAAAACACCTACTCGGCCGACCTGAGCTACACTCGCTATACCGGCGCGGGTCGTTATAACCTGATCAACGATCGCGACTACGTCGCCCTCAACATCAAATACTCGTTCTAAGGAGAGAAGTCATGGCAAAACACTCTATACCTAAACCCATCGCCTCCCTCATTGGCGCAATTTTATTAACGGCTATTTCGGCGAATAGCTGGGCCGAAGGCCAACTTGGTGTCGACCTCACGCCATTGGGAGCCGTCAAAGCGGGTAATGCCGATGGCACCATCCCCGCGTGGGATGGCGGCATTACCACACCACCAGCAGGCTACAAACCGGGTGACCACCACCCCGACCCCTATGCCAGTGACAAGGTGAAATTCACCATCACCCAAGCCAACATGGCCAACTATGCCGACAAGCTGAGTGCGGGCCATAAAGCGATGCTGGCGACCTACGACAGCTTTAAAATGAAGGTCTACCCCACCCATCGAAGTACCTCGCTACCGCAGCGCATCTACGATGCGACCATCAAAAATGCCTCGACAGCGAAACTGACCGAGGGCGGCAATGGCGTTACCGGAGCGATCCACGGCATCCCGTTTCCGAAGCCTCAAAATGGCCAAGAGGCTATTTGGAATCACGTTCTACGCTATCGGGGCGATACCGCGTCGCGCTACTTCTCCCAGGCTGCACCCACCCGTGCTGGCAACTACACCTTGGTGCGGTTTTACGATGAGTTTAATGTGCAGTATTCGCAAGAGAAGATGACCGAGGCGAAGCTCAACAATGTCATCCTCCAGTTCAAACAAAAAGTACTGTCGCCCCCACGTCTTGCGGGTGGCATCTTGCTGGTACACGAAACCCTTGATCAGTTTGCTGAGCCACGCAAAGCGTGGTTATACAATCCCGGCCAACGTCGTGTGCGCCGCGCCCCCAATGTTGCTTTTGATAACCCCGGCACCGCCTCTGACGGTATGCGCACCACCGATCAGTACGACATGTTCACCGGCAGCCCAGAGCGCTATAATTGGGAGCTGGTGGGTAAAAAAGAGATCTACGTGCCCTACAATAGCTACCAGCTTCACAGCGACAAACTCAAATACAGCGATATCATCACGCCACTGCACATCAACCCAGAGTACCCACGCTATGAACTGCACCGTGTCTGGGTGGTGGAGGCGACGCTGAAAGAGGGGATGCGCCACATCTACAAACGCCGCACCTTCTACATTGATGAAGACTCCTGGCAGATTCTGTTGGTGGATCAATACGACAACCGCGACCAGCTCTGGCGTGTCTCCGAAGGCCATGTGATCAACTACTACGAAATACCGCTGCTTTGGACCACCCTGGAAGTCCATACTGACCTGCAAGCGGGCCGTTATCTCGTCATGGGTTTGGATAACGAAGAGAAAAACATGTACAAATTCAACTTTGAGCGCAAGGCCTCAGATTACGCTCCGGCGGCGCTACGGCGAGAAGGCAGACGGTAGATGTTGTGCCTGGATTGGCGGGCACAAAAAGCGCGTCCACCCGAACAGGGCAGTGTAGTGGGCGCTTTGTTGTTGCTTGCCACACTGCTCTGCTTCTCGATAGCTGTTCCTGCTTGGGCTGAAGAAGCTGCTGAATCCTCCCCTCTCGCCGTCCACTCTTTACTATTAGACGGTGCTCAATACCAACACAAAATGATTGTCGTCGGTGACCGTGGCCATGTGCTCTTCAGCGACGATCAGGGCCACAACTGGATACAGGCCAGCATCCCCACGCGGGTTATGCTGACGGGGGTTTTTCTACTGGACGAGAGCCACGCCTGGGCGGTGGGTCACGATGCCACCATTATTCAGAGCCGCGATGGTGGCCGCAGCTGGCAACTGAGTTACAGCGCTCCGGAGGAGGAGGCACCGCTGCTCGATGTCTGGTTCAAAGACCGTAACAACGGCTACGCTGTCGGTGCCTATGGCCTTTTTATGGAGACTCGTGACGGCGGTGAGAGCTGGCAGAAGCGTTGGATCAGCGAAGAAGACGACTTTCACCTCAATCACATCGCCTCAGCCGCCGACGGCACCCTCTACATCGCCGCCGAGAGCGGTGTGGTCTACCGCTCCGACGACGGCGGTGATAACTGGGTCAACCTCGCCACTCCCTACCACGGCTCTTTTTTTGGCTCACTGCCACTAACGTCAAACAGGCTATTTGTCTTCGGCCTGCGCGGCCATCTTTTCAGCTCAGACGACCGGGGCGATAATTGGAGCCGCATCACCACAAATACCACCGCCATGCTCACCAGCGGCCTAAAAACCGACGATGGTCGCTGCATCATCGCCGGCCTGAGCGGCGTGCTGTTGATTGACTCCGGCTGCGATGGCGAAGCACTGCAACTGATCCAGCGCCCCGACCGTAGCGGTATCACAGCACTGCTCACGAGCGATAACGACGAGCTAGTGCTGATCGGCGAGGCGGGCATCACGAGGTTCAAACCGTGAACGCCTTGACCACCTTTCTGGAGAGAGTGCTCTTCAACCACCGCCGCTGGGTGGTCATACTGTTTGTCGCCATCACCGCCGTGATGCTCTACTTTGCCAGTCAGCTACGCGTCGATGCCGGCTTCACCAAGCTGCTGCCGATGAAGCATGAGTATATGCAGACCTTCAGCAAACACCAGCAGGAGTTCGGCGGAGCCAATCGCATCCTCATCGCCTTAATGGTCAAAGAGGGTGACATCTTCAACAAACCCTTTTTCGATCGCCTCGCCGCCATCACCGATGAGGTCTTTTTTATTCCTGGTGTCGATCGCACCCGCGTCACCTCCCTCTTCACTCCCAACGTGCGCTTCACCGAGGTGGTGGAAGATGGCATCGCTGGTGGCAACGTCATCCCTGCCGATTTTGAGGCGACGCCCGAGGGACTGGCCAAGGTGCGGCAGAATATTCTCAAGGCCGGTATCGTCGGCCGCTTGGTGGCCAACGACTTCAGCGGTGCCCTCATCAGTGTACAGTTGCAGGAGTTCAACCCCGAAACCGGCAAGGCGCTGGACTACATTGAGGTGGCCAAACTGCTGGAGGAGCGCATTCGCGGTAAATACCAGTACCAGGGTCTCAATCAGAATCAGGATTTCAATATCGAACTCAACATCCACGTCATCGGCTTTGCCAAGGCAATCGGGGATATCGCCGACGGCGCGGCGCGGGTAATCCTCTTTTTCGCCCTTACCTTTTTCATCACTGCCCTGCTGGTCTTCGCCAACACCCGCTCCTTCCGCCTCACGGCGGCGCTGCTGGGCAGCGCCCTTATCGCCGTGGTCTGGCAACTGGGACTGCTAACAGCGATGGGCTACGGCATCGACCCCATGTCGGTACTGATCCCCTTTCTGATCTTCGCCATCGCCATCAGCCACGGCGTGCAGATGGTCAACAACCACAACAGTGAAGTCTTCCAGGGGGCCGATGCTGAGACGGCGGCGCGCACCTGTTTCAGACGCCTGCTGATCCCCAGCACCATTGCCCTGGCCAGTGACACCATCGGCTTTATCACCATCTACCTGATCGAAATCCGCATCATTCAGGAGATGGCCATTACCGCCAGCGTTGGTGTGGCAGTGATCATCTTTATCAACCTGCTGCTGTTGCCGGTGCTGCTGTCGTACATCGCCCCTCGGCCGGGCCATCGCGAAAAGATGAGCCATCGCGCCGAGCAGATGAATGGCGTCTGGCGGGTGGTGGCAAAAGCAGCCACGGCGAAACCGGCCACCGGCATTATTCTCTTCTCTCTGCTTCTACTGGTCGTCGGTGCCTGGAAGGCCACCGATGTCAAAATTGGCGATCTACAACGCGGCGTGCCGGAGCTGCGCGCCGAGTCGCGCTACAACGTCGACAGCGAAGTGATCAGCGACAAGTTTTCCATCGGTGTCGATGTGCTGACGGTGATTGTGGAGACCACGCCAGAGGGCTGCATCAACTACGACATCATGAGCACCATCGACCACTTTCAGTGGGCCATGCGCAATGTTGAAGGCGTGCAGTCGGTGATCGCGATGCCGGGCATTGTCAGGGTCATCAACGCCGGTTGGAACGAGGGCAGCCTGAAGTGGCAGGTACTGCCGCGCAACGAGTCGTCGCTGGCGCAGTCGGTGGCCTATATCCCCACCAGCAGCGGTCTGCTCAACAACGACTGCAGTGTGATGCCGGTGATGATCTTCACCACCGACCATAAGGCCGCCACCATCACCAAAATCGTCAGCGCCGTGAAGGCCTATCGCGATGAATACAACCGCGACGATGTGCAGTTTCTGCTCGCCACCGGCAATGTCGGCGTCATGGCCGCCACCAACGAAGAGATCGACCGAGCCCAGTTCCCCATCCTGCTTTATCTCTTCAGCATCATCATCGCCCTCTGCCTGATCACCTTCCGCTCCCTCACCACCACGCTCTGCATCATGCTGCCGCTGGCGTTGGTCTCGCTGCTGGCCTACGCCCTGATGGCAACGCTCGACATTGGCCTGAAGGTCGCCACCTTGCCGGTAGTGGCGCTGGGGGTCGGCGTGGGTGTCGATTACGGCATCTACATCTACAGCCGTCTGCGGGAGTTTTTACGCACAGAAAAAACACTCTACGACGCCTATTTTATGACTCTGAGCCAAACCGGCAGCGGCGTACTCTTTACCGCTATCACACTGGCCATCGGTGTCGCCACCTGGATCTTCTCACCGCTTAAATTTCAGGCTGACATGGGCATCCTGCTCACCTTTATGTTTCTGGTTAACATGCTGGGGGCGATTTTTTTACTGCCTGCGCTGGCCTATTGGTTTAAACGTTTTCATCGCCCTACAAGCTAAATAAAAAAAGATTAAATGATGAGCGATTTGCGACTCAGAGTTTTACTTTACCGAGTTTTCGGGCGGGCACACTAAGGGCTTGTCAATAAATAACTTGATCATCTTGCTTGTCTATCCTTTTGTCTTCGGCGTTGCTGAAAGGGTTACATACAATGAGTATGCGCCCCTTTCAGCGCCTTGAATACAAAACGATATCCGGCGCAATACGATCAAGTTATTTATTGACAAGCCCTAATTAGTTATTTTTTGGAAAAATTCCTTGGCCGACGTTGCTCATCAATCGCAACATAGACTACGGTTGCTTCGGTCACTTTTACACAATCTACTACGCCATTTTTGATGCGCTGCGCATACACTTCAACAAACACATCAATTGAGGTCTCCCCTTCTTTACGAATCTCGGCATAACAATTAATCAAATCACCGATAAAAACCGGTTTTTTAAATTCAAATGAAGTTACTGCTCGCGTAACAATAGGCCCCGCAGCCCGAATCCGCGCAGGAATGCTACCCGCAATATCGACTTGAGACATAATCCAGCCGCCAAAAATAGTGCCGCCCTGATTCACCTCTGAAGGCATGGCTGGCACGCGTAGTATCGGAATGCGTCCAACAGGTAAGCCCGCCTCGCTCATAATTGTGAGTCCTTTTGATACATGCTTTCAATATCATCGCCATAGCGTTCAATCATTTTTTGACGTTTCAATTTGAAGGTCGGTGTCATCAAACCATCTTCTACAGTCCATGGCGATAAATAGAGTGAAATTTGACGAATTCGCGCATAACCCGGAAAATTTTTCAAGGCATTGCGAACATTTAAAAGCACTCGCTTTTCCACGAATTTATTTTTCAGAGATTCGGAACTTTCAGGGTCAACATCTAGCTCTTCGGCTAAAACCTTCCATTCATCTAAATTAAGAACTAATAATGCACTCAGATAAGAACGGCCTTCCCCTATGACTAACGCTTGCTCAAACAATGAATTAAGAATTAATGCCGTTTCCATATCAGATGGCGGTATTTTTTCACCATTCGCTAAAATAATAATATCTTTGAGACGCCCGATAATGTAGATATGACCACCATCATCAATACGTGCTTGATCTCCTGTTTTTAACCACCCATCCTCTGTAAATGTTTCCTGTGTTGCCGTTTCATTTTTCCAATACCCTTGCATTACACAGGGGCTGCGTGTCTGTAATTCGCTCTTTTCACCCACTCGAACTTCCACACCATCAAGTACAGTACCAATACTTGATGGAATATTGTCATTCAAGCGGTTCGCTGAAATTGCAGGGCTTGCTTCTGTCAAGCCATAACCTTGAACCAGTGGTATTCCTAAACTGATAAATAGCTTTGCAACATCAGGAGAAAGTGCTGCGCCACCACTGGCAGCCACACGTAAACGTCCTCCCAGTTTTTCCCGAATTTTTGATGCCACTAATTTATTTAGAACAGGCCACAGCAAAAGTTTGGGTGACCAGGATCGACGCCCTTGCTGATATTCAAAACGAATCCAACCCACGGAGATTGCCAAGGCAAACAGTTTTTGTGCAATGGCAGATTTTTCCTTCAAACCTTCCTGAATCTTACCGTACACACGTTCATAGATACGTGGTACCGAAACTAAAATTGTTGGTTTAACAGCTAATAAGTCAGATGCTAAATTAAGAATAGAACGGTTATAAGCAACCGTAGCACCAATCATCATAGGCGCAAAATAACCCACTGAGCGTTCATAAGAGTGAGATAAAGGCAAGAAAGAAAGAAACAGATCATCTCTGCCTGCATCCTGGCACTGACTTGAAAACCAAGCATTATAGAGAAAGTTTTTATGACTGAGCATCACCCCTTTGGGTCGCCCTGTTGTGCCGGAAGTATAAACAATGCTGGCTAATGCATCAGGATCTGTCACTTTAGTTTGCAACGTACCTTGATGACCAAAGACCCAGTCATCAATTGATTCCAGGCGTGGATCATTCGGGTGATCATCTTCTGTAATAGACTCCAGGCTAACGATGCGTAATAGCCCGTCTATCTCATCACCAACCGTCAAAAGTTGTTGCCACTGCCTTTTGTTTTGAACCAAGAGTAACTTAATATCAGCGTGATCAATAATGTATGCCATGTTGCCAGGCCGGTCATCCACATAGAGAGGCACTGTAACCAGACCCAAGCCCATAGCTGCCTGATCAAATACGACCCATGCACGAGAGTTTTTAACCATCATGCCCACACGATCGCCAGTCTGGTAGCCTTCTGCTGCCAAAGCAGTTTGCCAACGAGCCACCTCAGTAGCCATTTCAGCCCAACTGCTATCATGCCATTCTTGTGCTGCGATATCGTATTCACGATAGGCAATCGAATCAGGTGTCTGTTTTACGCGTTCATAAAACAGAAGAGGAATAGTCGGTGCAACTTCAGGTGTTATCACATTTTCACTCATAGCCAGATTAGCTCCACAAAGGGCGTTGTTGAGTATACCTGCTATGTTACATCTTTATCCTGAAAAAATCAGTCACGATCAATTAATCTCTCGTGTTTGTTAATTTTGTCATAAGGTTAATTGGAATACACTACAGGAATTAAAAAATGAAACTCTGCTCCACCTGATTGACCGTGCTCTGCCCAGATGCGCCCTTGGTGGCCTTCAATAATTTCCTGGCTTATCGACAAACCTAATCCTGTTCCGCTGGTGCCTGTTTTTGTTTTGCTGCTTTGTATAAATTTATCAAAAACAACCTTTAACTCGTCTTCAGGAATCCCAATACCTTGATCACTGATTATAAAATGAAGTGCTTCAACAGTGCCGACATCTGTTTTCCTGCGTCCCTTTTGCATGTGATCTTCAAAAACTGAAATCGAAATATTTTTTCCTTTTGGGGTAAATTTAATTGCATTGGATAACAGGTTAGTTACCACCTGAGATATTCGTATTGAGTCAAATTCAATTTTTTTATCAAAATCAAAACGAACGATTTCAACACTCTGGTTTCGCTCTTCAAGCTTTGCTTCAAATTCATTTAAACAGCCCTGAAACATCGCCTTAAAGTGACCCAGTTCCATATTTAGTTCCATGCACTTTGCTTCCAGCTTGGAAAGATCCAGCAAATCATTAAGTAACTTCAAGAGACGCTCACCGCTTGTATGTATTTTTTCAAAATAGCCAAGCAATTTTTCAGGAGGTGCCGTTTTAATTCTTTTTACACCAAAACTTGAAAAGCTGATAATCGCGTGCATTGGAGTTCGGAGTTCATGGGAGATATTGGCCAAAAACATTGATTTGGCCTGGTTCGCTTTTTCAGCCTCATTTTTTGCCAATATTAAATCGTGTGTCTGTGCATCCACAGCATCTTGTAAGTGATCTCGATGCTGTCGAATTTCATCCTCTTGTTCAATCAGCTTTTTATTGGCTTGTTCAAGCTGGGCACTTTGTTGTTCAACTTCAATTAGACTCAGTTGCCCTTGCCAATATTCAACTGCAACCTGCTTTCCAACAACCACCATAAAAGCAGCATAGGAAGCGCTCATACCAGCCAACAAATAGCCATGAGCCTGATAGCCTGTTATTTCACTAAAGATGCAACCTATTACGATAGGAGACCAAGCCATTACTAAAAAACCAATCCATAGTCTGAAATATTGGTTCATGGTGCTCACTGCCCCACCTGTCATGCCCGCAACAATAATAATCATCATAAAGCTGATGACTGAATACTCCACCATCCAGCCCACAACAGCAGCATACATCCCTAAAAAAAAGGCTCCGGCCAGGCTGGAAATTGCATAATATCGAAGATAGCAATCCATATCAGCGAATTTAGATTTTTTTAAACATGCGCCAAAATAGAAACGAAACCCACTGGCAATTAATAGTAGCAATATAATTGAACTCAAAGAGCCAAAAATATTTCTGATTTCACTGCTCAATAGTGTTAAAGACACCACAAAAGGGTAGGCAAAAGCAATGATGCCTGTGCGCTGCCCCATATCATGAGCACCACGAAGTGTCACTTCCTGGCGTACCCCCTCGGGTAAATCAGACTTTAAAAACCTGTTAAAAAGGAGTGACTTCATTAGCAAGGTATGGCTTCAGCTTTCTCTTTAACAGCAACCTCTACCTGAGATTGGGATACCCCATTCAGCTCATTCACCAAAAACTCAATACGTTTTTCAAGATCCAAACCTGAATCATACAATGCAATTGACTCTTTTTCTGCACCAGAGAGAATACCCAGCAGCGCTTGCTCTTGCTCATCCGACAACCCTAAATGCATAAAAGAAGATTCAACCCTCTGCACCAAGTTAGACATAATTCCTTCATTCTTTTTACCATTAGAGCGGTACTCTTGATCAACATCATTCAAAATTTCACGCGTTGTATTGAGCAATTTACCCAACATCTCTTCTCGTTCTTGAAGCTTCAAATTCATCATTAAACCTTCAATACGAGCATCCGCCGCTTCAGCCAATAGACCAATGTTATCTTTCATGCGGCCATATTTATCCGCATCTTCTACAGGCATATTTTTTATTAACAATGATATATATTTGTAATGAACAACCGTTCGTTTACCGAAGTCTACAAAGCGCCCTTGATCATGTTGATTTAATACTTTTTGCTCTAATGAACTGACTTCAGGTTCACCTGAAAAAAATAGTTCTTCATTCCCCGATCTCATACGCAGACTCGCCTTCAAACCATACTGGTCACACGTTTCAAGGAGTTGCTTTGCCAGGCTGCTATAGTTATCACACTGAAAGCTCTTTCGAGTAAACTGTAAAACCGCACCCACCTCACCCGCTGTGGACATTGCGGTCATCGCCATACTCATCGCATCATTTGAACTTTTTTCCAGCTCATCTTTAGTCGTTTTACTACTCAAGGCGAGCTCAATTTTCACCAATAACTCTTGCTCATCAAAAGGCTTGGAAATGTAATCATCTGCTCCCGCAGCATAACCTGCCATACGCTCTTCTACACGCGACAGGGCGGAAAGAAAAACAACAGGAATATGAGAGGTTTCTGCGTCCGCCTTGAGTCGCCTGCATGTTTCAAGACCATCCATAACCGGCATATTGACATCAAGCAGAATCAGGTCAGGTTTAAAGTGCCCTGCAGTCATAATTCCTTCTGCACCATCGTTGGCTTGCGCGATTTCAAAACGCTCTTCAAGAATTTCTTCTATAATGTCCAGATTTAATGGTTCGTCATCAATCGCGAGTACTTTGAGCTTATTCCCAGATTCCATTACCGTGCTTTCCTTGTATTAATTAAACTGTTACATGCCCGTATTGTTATGTGTCATAAGTACGACCTAAAGAAGAGCAAGCTTTAATTTATCTGTCCTGAGTTCAGGTGTAACTATTATTAATACAATTATTTAATCATGCTGAATATTTATCACAGTAATCGCCTTGAGCCACTTCTGGATCATCTTGCAACAACATTTGATACGCCACTGAATCATCCGTTATCCCCAGAGATTATTGTCATACAAAATCAGGGTATGGCACGATGGCTTATCATTGAACTGGCTAAAAAGCGCTCTTTAGCAGCTCACTTTGAATTTCCCTTTCCGGCATCATTTATCTGGAAAATTTTTCAAAGCCAACTGAAAGAGACCCCAGACACCTCCTCTTTTGATAAAGAAGTTCTGGTATGGAAAATTCAAGGGTTGCTACCACTGCTGATTCAAAAGCCAGGTTTTGAACCACTGAATCACTATTTATCGACTCGAAGCGCTTCGCTCAAACTCTACCAACTGGCTCGCAATATTGCTGATATATTTGATCAATACATGGTCTATAGACCTGACTGGATCATGGCATGGGAAACTGGAAAAGAGAGACACTGGCAAGCACAACTCTGGCGTGCATTGATAAAAGAGCAAGCCACACCACATCGCTGCAAACTCATCCAGAAATTTATTAGCCTCCATGAAAAAGGGCAATTAAATCCCTCGGCACTGCCAGAGCGAATCACTGTTTTTGGTGCATCGGCCATGCCGCCCGCTTATCTTGATGTCATTGCGCGGCTTGCTGATATCACCGAAGTGAATTGTTACTTGCTCAACCCCTGCTTATCTTATTGGGGAGACATTATTCCGCAGCGTGACCTCAGCCGTTTACGTGCGCTTTGGCAAAAACACGGAAAAACTGATGCCACAGAGTATTACACCGTGGGTAACAGTTTATTAGCATCACTGGGAAAATCAGGGCGAGATTTTCAAGAGCTATTGCATCAATACCCAAGCATCGACCACGATCTATTTATCGCCCCCAAAGGCAATACGCTGCTTGCAAATATTCAAACTGATATTTTACTGCTGAATGAAGCAGTAAAAGAGCACGCCACTGAACTCTCTGACCATGATAACTCATTCCAGCTTCACATATGCCACAGCCCCATGAGAGAAATTGAGGTGCTGCACGATCAACTCCTTCACTGTTTCGAGCAAGACTCCACACTCATGCCACACGACATTATTGTGATGGCACCAGACATTGATATTTACGCCCCTTATATTGAAGCTGTATTCAAGACGGCCAAAAAACAGCTTTTTATTCCATGGTCAATCGCTGATCGCTCAGTCACAAAAGAGCAGCCGCTCATTCAAACTTTTCTACAGCTTATCCAACTGCCTGACAATCGTTTTACTGCCACAGAAATACTCTCTTTACTGGAGACACCTGAAATATCAAAACATTTTGATATTGATGAAAATAACCTTGAAAATATCCGGCAGTGGATTCAAGAAAGCGGGATACGCTGGGGAGAGAGTGACAACCCCAACTCATGGCATTTCGGTATGCAAAGAATGCTACTGGGCTACGCCATGTCTCCCGAAAAAACAGTTTTCAACGATATTTTTCCATACAGCGGTATTGAGGGGAAAAATTCGATACTGCTGGGCCAGCTACAGTTTTTCATCTCTCAACTATCAATATTTAAAAGCAAATTAAATAAGCCGTATAAACCCAAAGAGTGGGTTCAGCTACTTCATCAAATTCTCGACACTTTTTTTGAAGCGGACGAAGAGTCAAATGCTGTATTACAAATTATTCGCGATGCACTCAGCCAGTTCATAGAGCATACAGAGATGGCTCAATTTGAAGAGCCTTTAGCGCGCTCCGTTCTGCAAGACTATCTCAAAGCTCATCTTGACAATGAAAGCCAGAGCCAACGCTTTATTACAGGGCAGACTACTTTTTGCACGATGCAACCCATGCGCAGCATTCCTTTTAAAATAGTCTGCCTGCTTGGTATGAATGATTCAGACTATCCACGGCATCAGCGCCCCCTCGGTTTTGACCTAATGGATCAATCACCCCGCAAAGGTGACCGATCCCGCCGACAAGATGATCGTTATCTATTTTTAGAGGCGCTGCTCTCTGCACGTCACACTTTTTATATCAGTTACATCGGCCGCAGCATGCATGATAACTCTGTAAAAATTCCATCCGTATTGGTGAGTGAGCTGATTGAGTATATTGAAGAGGGCTATACTGAAACAGAGCCATTTATCACAGAGCATCCACTGCAAGCTTTTAGCAAGCGCTATTATAAAAATGATTCAAAGTTATTCAGTTATAACGATGTTTGGATTGGAACCAAGCAAAATGAAGACAGTAAACCCACCCCTTTTATTTCGGCCCCTCTTTCAGAGCCTGAGGTCAGTTACAAAACAGTTCAACTCACACAGCTCATCAATTTTTTCAAAAATCCCAGCCGCTTTTTTCTTAAAGAACGACTAGGTGTGCATCTTGAAGAGTACGATGAAGCCTTAGAAGAGTCCGAACCTTTTGAGTTAGACCCATTGCAACGCTACCAGTTAAAACAAACCATGCTGAACAGCGAACTGGATGAGAACGACCCTTACCATGACTACTCACTCTATAACGCAAGCGGGATACTGCCCTATGGTGGATTTGGGGAGATCATCTATAAAGAACAACAAGAGGCCGTTGAAAATTTCAAGGATAAATTATCACCTCATATTAAGGCCTCAAAGCTTGAGGATTTAGAGGTTGATTTAAAAATAGGTGACTTCACATTGCAAGGCTGGTTAAGTAATATCACCTCGGAAGGTCGTATACGTTATCGCCTTGCAAAATACAAAGCAAATAGTGATCACATTCCATTATCAATCGAACACCTTATTTTTAATGCACTCTCCCCAGCTCACTGTAAGCATAGTAGTACCCATATTGCTGAAAATAAAACGGTCACACTGCCGCCTATTAATTTAGCTAAAGCGAAACTGGAAAAGCTTTTGAATTATTACTGGCAAGGGCTCTCCATGCCCCTTAAATTCTTCCCAAACAGTGGATATGAATATATAGAAGCCCTGAATAAAAATAAGTCTCCCGAAGAAGCTTTAAAAAAGGCTCAAGGAATATGGGAAGGCAATAGCAGAGTAGCAGGTGAATCAAACGACGCTTACCACCAAATACTCTATCCCACTTCATCCACCACTTTAGATGATAATTTTGTTGAAATATCAGAAGCTGTTTATCACCTGTTAAGCTCTAGGAACACGAATTAAGGTATATAGGGAGTTTATGAAGGCCGTAACTCAAGGGTTGATGGATATTACGAATTAGAGATGAACGAAGAAGCAGGTGTTCCTCATGTAGGCAAGCAGTTTGTGTCATCTATTATCGACCATATTCAAACATTGCGTGAAAATCCTGACATTGGAAAAATGGTTCCAGAGTTTGATGAGCCTAAAATAAGAAAGCTTATTCATTCACCATTTCGTATTATTTATTTGAGAGAGAAAAGCTCAATTCATGTGGTTAGGTTAGGGTATGGCGCAGTGAAAGAAAACTTGTTTTGGAAAAGACCGAAACATAACGAATGAAATTAGATCCAGTGTAAAGCTCAGCCGAATCACGACCTGAATCGTAAAGAAATTAGCCACTGACCCATTATTTAAGCTGCTCACTAAAATGGTAGCTGGCGATAATAAACCCCTGTTTAAAATAAAATTTATGCGCTTGATCTCTATGAGTTCCTGAATCAAGATGATAAAAATTACAACTGTTATTTTTTGCGATATCTCGCAGCCATTTAACAAGCGTCTCCCCAAAGCCCTTTGACCGTGCACTCCTGGATGTCACAAGGTCATCAACATAAAGATGTTTTCCCATAAATAAATTCGTGGAGATACGATATCCAGCAACAGCAGCAATCGCGCCCTGATTTTTGATAAAAGCGAGCCGATAGCCTTCTATTTCCATAGAACGGATTGTGCTCAAAAAATGATCTTTTACCAGATGTGTACGTAGCTCTGACATCACATCAAAACAATCAATAATTTCTTGATCTGTTACAGCTTGTTTTGGCATCTTAACTTCCCACTATGTAAGAACTAAAAATATATTAGCGAATTGCTTTTTTACTCAAGGCATAAAATATACTACCAGCATCTTCCATCAACTTTTAAAATTTCTTCCATGGCAATTTATGATGAACTCAGCCCTACTGTGTATTAACGCTTAAGTCGGCTTCCTGATTTGGGAAAAGACGAATAGCATAGTGCTCAAGATTTATGATTTTCACTCTGACTTTTTGATGGCGAAAACCACATTCAACCCGTCAAACGCGCATAAAGCCCTAACAGTTTTTGCGGAAGCTCTTTCGGATCACGCACCACCACATAGCCATTTTTGCCAAAAATATGTGGTAAATAATCATCCGCTTTGTGGTCAATCGTAATACAAAAAGGAATCAATCCTTGTTGTTTGACCTCTATAATCGCCTTGCGAGTATCTTCCACACCATAGCGACCTTCATATTTATCCAGATCATTCGGTTTACCATCGGTCAGAATCAGCATCAATTGTTTGGTTGCCGCTTGCTTGCTTAGAATATTTCCAGAGTGACGGATAGCAGCCCCCATTCGAGTGTAATAACCAGGACGAATCGCTTGAATATGTCCTCGTACTTGATCGTTATATTTGTCTTCAAATTGTTTGAGATGAAAAAAGCGCACTTGCTCCCGTTTGCGAGATGAAAAACCATATAAGGCATAACGATCTCCACACGCGGAGAGGGCTTCTGAAAACAGTAACAAAGTATCACGGATCACATCAATCACACGCTGCTCATTATTCACTGCGGCATCAGTAGAGAGTGACAGATCAGCCAACATCAAGGTGGCAATATCGCGCTGATTTTGGCGTAGATCACGATAGAGCCCTAACTCTTCTGTCACCGCCGCTGTTTTACGAGAAATATAGTGATCCAGATAGGCATCCATATCCAGCTCACTACCATCCTTTTGGTTACGCAACCAAATTCGATTTTGCACCAGCGCTGAGAACTGTCCGCGCAATCGACGTGCCACACGCTTCAGTTCATCTGGCAACGGTTTTGGCTTGGCATCTCGCGGTAACATCGGACGAATAATGCACTGCTCCGGGATCATTTTTTCTTTACGCCAATCCCACTCAGGCAGAGTCACTTCACCCACCAAGGGAATATCATCGTACTCAGCAGAGGGCAGATCCAGATCAAGCCGTAAGCGTGATGCACTTGATTTTTGCTCTCGTGCAACGGATAAAACATCCATATCCGCAGCTTTTTGGGCCGCATCTTCATCTTCGTCATCATCGGTGGCACGATTGACTTTGATATATTCAGCCCAGCTGAAAATATTCTCCCAGCGAATAGTAATCAGACCATCATCACCATTAGGCATCTCCACCTGTTCAGCCTGGTATCGATGCTTTTGCTTGCTCTCTTTCGCTTCGCCTTCAGGGCTGGATTCATCTTCATCACTTTCAGCCGGATCGTGTCGCCGTTGGATCACTTCACTTAAATCGGGATATAACCAGAGATAAACAGGTTGGGGGGGATGCTTCGATTCAGGCAAGTATTCTCGACTGCCTGGCTCGACTAATGCGGCCCAAATCGCACGCTCTTGTTCTAAATTTTCTTTTGATTGATACTCGGGGGAAACTCTTCGCTTTAACTCGGCTTCGGCCAAGCGAAGGTAGCGCTGGCGCATACCGGGGTATTGCTGCAATACTTTCAGGCTGCGTTGTTGATTATCAATAAACCAATCTTTTTTTTCGACAATATCGACGGCTGCCAGCACTACCAGCCAGAAATAGAGGTCACGATTCAGCTCTGAAGAAGGGTATAAACTCAGCTTCTCTGACAGACGCAAAGTTTCTTGATCTCGCCACGCCAGTGCCGCTTTTTTATGACTGCCAGCGATACGTTGCAACCAATGACGCTGAGCGCCATGCTCTCTTGGCGTTGCGGCTTCGATTTTAAGCCCGCCATCACCACCCAGTGCCCGAAACATAATAGAGATTGGTTTCGTGACACTCGACAGACAAACAACAGCTTCAGGGTAACTATTCTCGGCATGGCGAGTAATAAGGCGATGCCAATATTTCCCAACGGCTTCTTCCATACAATACTCCCGTTTTAACCTGTTATTTAAAGCGAGCCGGTGACTGCTTACTGCTTTCATCACCTGGCCGCCAATGCAATAAACTTTCACTTGGCGCTTGTACTTTCTCACAAGCATCAATACAGCGAGTGCATTGTGTGCAAGTAAACATATGGCGTTTATTCTTGCGGGGTTGCAGCCGCATGGGGCAGGTGTTGTCACACGCTTGAGTGCACGTTTTACACGCTTCCCCCCGATCTCGATCAAAAGTCACCACCAAGGCACGATCATTAATCATCCACGCCAAGCTCTGAAACAGTCCCACGGCACAGCCATAACTACAAAACAAGTGCCTGGCCAATAGAAACTCCAGACAGAACAACAGTGTTGCCACACCAATAAAAAGCCCTTGGTTACGTGTAAGTTCACCCGTAAAAAGGTTTGAATAGATCATTGCTGGGGGCAATAAATAGGTCAATAAAACCACCGCCCAGAGAAACGAAAAACCAATAATGGCCAAACCCGTCCAGCCCCAATAAAGTTTTTTTTGTGGATAAATGGTTCCATCTGACTCGGTTTCTGGCAGTGTTTTTTCTTCCCACAAACTGGGACGACCGCTGGCTCGGCGCATTAGTGAGTTGATCATCTCCACCACAGAAAAATGAGGGCATAACCATCCGCAATAGAGCCGCCCATATTTCCATGATATCCAAATTCCTCCACCGACAAAAAGTACCAGAGGTAAAAACCCTAGCGTAATAATTTTTAATACGGTGGCAGTTGCAGTCAGCTCACCTTGCGTCAACACGGCTAATCCAAACTCCCAGTTCATGCCAAAAAAAATAAAGTGCCCCTTGAGCAAATCCAGTCGAAAAAGATCCAGTGGTGGTGCTAATAAAAAAAGTAAAAAGAAACCACTCCGAGTCCATAACCTAATGCGCTGAAGTTCCATCAATAATGAGCCTTATTCGCCCAAACAAGCATCCACCACTTCCATCAAACCCGAAATAGTCTCCAGGTCATCGGTCAATGGCTCAACAATTGCAGCCCTGCAAGCCTCTTTTAAATCCATACCGGATTGAATCAAACTGCCACAATAAACCAGCAATCGGGTCGAGACACCCTCTTCCAGATCATAACCATCCAGGGCACGCAATGCTTTTGCCAGCCTCACTAACTGCCCTACTTTCTCTTCTGGAAGCCCCGATTCCTGGTGAACAATTCGTACTTCCAATTCGGCTTCAGGGTAATCAAAACTGACAGCCAAAAAACGTTGTCGAGTGCTGGGTTTTAAACCCTTCAATAGATGTTGATAACCTGGATTATACGAAACCACCAACATGAATTCGTCGGGCGCATGAAGCAGTTCACCAGTACGTTCAAGTGGTAAAATCCGGCGATCATCGGTTAACGGGTGAAGTATGACCGTGGTATCTTTTCGTGCTTCAACCACCTCGTCGAGATAACAGATCGCCCCTTCTCTGACCGCCCGCGTTAAGGGGCCATCACACCAGATGGTTTCACCATCACCGATCAAATGCCGCCCCACTAGATCAGCCGCCGTTAAATCATCATGGCAAGCCACGGTATAAAGCCGCCGTCCTAGTTTTGCCGCCATATGCTCGATAAAACGAGTTTTACCACATCCCGTGGGGCCTTTGATCAAAAGTGGCAACTTGTTTTTATAGGCATGCTCAAACAGGGTCACTTCGTTCGCTTGAGCTTGATAAAATGGAATATCTTTAACATCAACACTATTTAATGTGCTCACTTCACTCAACATTTCATACCCTCCATGTATGAAAGAAAAAAGGGGCGTAAGGTACGCCCCTCTTTCTTCCATACTAAACTTTGCTACTTGGTTGCCATCGATGTTTTATCGTCCTTGGCAAAAAAACTGGCAATATAAACAAACAAGCCGACTAGAAAAACAACACCCGCCACTGCACGCAGCCAATAAAAGGACGTCAAGCTGTCTTGCACTGCCATAAAGCTCATGGGATCTTCGGCCATTCGCTGAGTCATGATCTGCATGATGCCCGCACCGGTTAATAGCAGAGTAATAGCAAACATTGAGATCGTCATCAGCCAGAACGAAAGTTTCTCCAGTTTCTGTGCTTTCGCTGGAGCAGCTTCACCCTGATTACGAATCAGCGGCATCGCATAGGAGATGATCGTCAAAACAATCAGCACGTAAGCCCCATAGAAAGCCAAATGTCCATGAGCGGCAGTCAACTGCGTACCATGAGTGTAATAGTTGACCGGAGCCAAGGTATGCATAAAACCCCAGACACCGGCACCTAAAAAGGCGGTCACAGCCGTACCAAGCGCCCACAGCACTGCGGCCTGGTTCGGATGATCTTTGCGGCGACGGTTCACCATGGTGAATGCGAACAGCATCATCATAAAGAATGGAATCGGCTCCAGTGCGGAGAAGATTGAACCAATCCATAACCAGTACCCAGGTGTACCGATGTAATAATAGTGGTGACCTGTACCGATCACACCTGTAATCAGCACCATCGCGATAATCACATAGAGCCATTTTTCAATAATCTCTCGATCCACACCCGTCACTTTGATTAATACAAAGGCCAGAATCGCACCGAGAATTAACTCCCAAACACCCTCAACCCAGAGATGAATCACCCACCACCAGAAATATTTATCCAGCACCAGATTGCTAGGGTTATAAAAAGCGAACAGAAAGAATACAGCCAAGCCGACTAAGCCCGTCAACAATACAACGCTCACGACAGTTTTGCGACCGCTCAGTATCGTCATACCGATATTATAAATAAAACCTAAAATGACTATAACGATACCAATCTTGGTAATCGTGGGTTGTTCTAAAAATTCCCGCCCCATCGTAGGCAACAGATCATTTCCAGTGATTTCAGCGAGTGTTGCATAAGGCACTGCCAAGTAACCAACAATCGTCAAAGCACTGGCAATCAAGAAGACCCAAAAAAGTATGAGCGCCAACTTTGTACTATGCAGTTCTCGCTCTGACTCTTCAGGCACCAGAAAATAGGATGCGCCCATAAAACCGAACAGCAGCCAGATAATCAGCAAATTCGTATGCACCATACGTGCAATGTTAAAAGGTATTTCTGGAAACAAAAAATCGCCTATGACATATTGAAGCCCCATCACCAGGCCAAATAAAATTTGTGCCACGAACAGCCCGATAGCAGCTATAAAATAGGGCTTGGCAACAGCTTGTGATTGATACTTAAGCATTGATATCTCTCCTTAACCCTGAATATTGGGTGGCCAGTTATTGGTATTAATCTCAGAAGTCCACTTAAGGAATTGTGCGATTCCCTCTAATTCTTCTTCAGTCAGATTAAATTGTGGCATACTGCGACGACCCGGCACGCCTTCCACGGGGCGACTCTTGATCACCATTTTAATGGCCTCGGTGCTATGCCCCAGACGTTGATAAACATTCCCCAGTTCGGGAGCAAAATAAGCACCTTCACCCAATATGGTATGGCAACCCACACAGTTATTGTCCTCCCATACTTTTTTGCCAAGAACGACTTCGGGGGTAATATTGTGGCGATTATCACGTTCTGGTAAGCGCTCCATGGTGTCAACAGTCAAACCGATGAACAGCAAGAATGAAAACACTCCGCCGCCAATGAAGATGTTGCGAGCCATGGATTTGGTGAAACTCTCACTCATATCCTTCTCCTTTTGTGTATTATTGTGTTGTGCAGATATTTAACTGCATCACTAGGCATTTCACCTTGACCTAGATCAAGTGCCTCACAAAAAGCACATTCATTCTGGAACTCAGAGGTATGGATAAAGATGACCTGGAACACAACTCACATCGACCAGCTTCGCAATGCATCTCTATTCACTGGGTTAGACGAACAGCAGCTAAAACAAGCACTGAAAAATACCCTGATCAAAACGATGAAAAGCGGCGAGCAACTCTTTTCCCAAGGTGAAGATGCCAACCATTTTTTTTGGCTACGAACCGGGTTGTTAAAAATCTACCGCCTCTCGCCCGCAGGAGAAGAGAAAGTGATCAAAGTAGTCAAGCCCGGGCAAACATTCGCAGAAGCCATTATGTTTGCGGGCAAACCTAATCACTATCATGTCAGTGCAGAATTTATAGAGAACGGTGAAATCTGGTGTTTTTCTAATCAGGACTTCAAAGAAATTTTGAGCCATTCAGTTGAAACCTGCTTTCGTTTGATGACAAATATGAGCCAGCGGCTACACAAGCATATTAATGAGATCGACCGATTAACGCTGCAAACAGCCACTGATAGAGTGATCAATTACCTATTGCTGAATACCCCTGACAACGATAATGAAATTCATCTTATAACATCCAAACAGATACTTGCCGCGCAGCTCTCAATAAAACCGGAAACGCTCTCTCGAACACTCCGAAAGCTTAATAAAGAAGGGTTGATAAAAACAGAAGGTAATGTGATCAGGTTATTAGATCTTGAAGCGCTGTATAAAAAAGTAGAGGTATGAAAAAGCCGCAACCTCATTACGAGACTGCGACTCTATAGTATGACAAAAGTGGCTAGAACGTGGCTTGCCCCATCAACCATAATTTATCAGTATCCTTTTTATAAGAAAGAGTACTATTCGTATCAGGAGTATCTGCACTATAGCTTGCGTATTTAGCCATAAGTTTATAGTTTTTACTGAATTTTTTAACCGCGATCAGATCAATTTCAGAGCCATATTTATCACTACCATTATCTGCGCTGAAATTACGATAAACCGCCATCAACTTCACGCCATTAACCTTACCACTGATTGAAAAAGAGAGATCAACCAGGCCATCTTTAGGAGTCACTAAAAACATATCGGCCCAACCATTCTTGCCATGCTTTGTTGCCAATGGTGTACCAAAGGCATAGGTTCCATTACCACCCAGCACCTCATAACCCAGTTTTGCAGTAATACCTGATGTATTAACACCAAATTCACCAAAAAAATAATCTGCCTCAATAGTATTCGCACCCCCTTTGTAAGAGCTTTGAGATGCAAACTCAGCGGTATAAAGAAGTTTGGTTCCTTCTGCAACCTCAGTATCACCGGTAAAGCGCAGACCTAAAGTTGAATTAGAGGTCGCAGGTGCATCAGTGAGCTCAAGAAAGTAACCATAACCTGTGACTTTACCGATCGGCAAACCAGAATATGATGCATTGACTAAGTGGGTTTTTGTATCAGTATCACCACCCGTAATTGTATTTATATTATTAACATAACCATAAATGATCGTTGTATCTGCCAGTGCAGTATTCACGACCGTCAATGCATCAAAAGATTGTGCATTCTGACGCCAGCCTACATTACCCACAAAACGGGCATTATCCAGAACCACTTCTTGCCGACCTAATTTAACTGTGGTGTCAGCCATATTGTAAGCGATATATGCCTGATTAAGGTCTGTCGTTGCTGGGTCATCTATAACAGGATAATCATTTTTTCCATTCGTTTTACTGTTGTAATCCTCTACCAGAGCTTTTACATGCTCTCCTTGCATAAAAAGGCTAAAACCCTGGAAATCACTTGTTTTATAAGATAAGCGTGAACGTAAAGTTGCCGCATTCGCTTTCTTACTTTTTCCCGTTTGATCAACACCCTCGTAGCGCAAACGAAAATCAACAGTCGCTTTACCAGAACTCATCGCATCAGCAATAGAATCAGCTTGTACCGATTGCATATAACCCACTGCTGTCAAACCCATTATTGCACTGCTAACCAGAGCCATGTTTAGTGATTTTTTCATTCTTATTCCCTGCTCATTAAAATCAACACTCAGGGAAAGGCAAAAAATATGCCAAAATATTTTAACTGTTATTTTTCAATGAGTTAGGCGCAAAGAAATAAAATACAACCTGATTTTCATCTATTTATGCACAGACAATACCTTTCAATGCACCTTAATGTGTCAAAAATATGCCATAGCTTTTCCAACGTTGAGATATCAGTGAACTGTTTGAGCAATTCCAGTGTTGACCGATATATTTTATAGTAGTTTTATTTTTAAGTGAAAACTATAATAAGATATAGGTTTGAGCAACGCAGGTAATATCGAATGAATTTTGAAGAGTATATTATAATTAACCCTGATGTTCGTAGTGGAAATCCTTGCATTAAAGGTACACGTATAACGGTATATGACATTCTCGAATATTTTGCTGGAGGAATGTCAGAATCCGAAATTTTAGAGGACTTTCCAAGCCTTAGTCAGAAAGATATACAAATGGTCTTTGCTTTTGCTGCTGCTAGAGAGCGAAGGCTTGCAACTTCATTGGCTGCATGAAACTACTCTTGGATGAAAACATTAGCTCAAAGCTGGTTAAATTTCTCACGAAAGATTTTCCAGAAAGTAGCCATATTGATTTTTTACAGATGCAAGGGACTACAGATACCTGCATTTGGGAGTATGCTCAGGATGAAAATTATATCATCGTTTCTAAAGATAACGATTTTCGGCAAAGATCATTTTTATTCGGTTCACCACCAAAAGTAATTTGGCTTGCTGTTGGGAATGGGGCAAAGCCTGTACCAAAAATAATCCCGGCATCAATCAACACAACTTCTCTGCCCAAGAAATTAATATTTACACTATAAGTTGAGCGCGCTGCTCATTTAACATTTTCAGGTTCTCAAAGATATATTCTTCAGGCAATAACGAAGTTTCTTCCTGATCCCGAAATTCACGCACGATCCGATTCAAGGCAAGACGATTAACAAACCCTTTATCACAAAGTTTTGCAAAATCATCTTGAGAAATACCAGTCATCACCCAAAAAAAATGCGGATTTTTGGTTTTTATGACATCATCAATATTATATTCCCGTTCGTAGGTCATGTAGATAAAATCGGCCATGCAAATAGCCAAGCGCTTGATTTGCGTGGCATACCATTTCTTTCTTGATTTGCGTTCCTTGTCTTTCTCTTTCTCGACAAAATCCTTGTTTTCTTCCTCAGTATCGTCCAGTGTCGTGTTTTCCCGTTTTTTCTTGTTCTTCAGTTCCTCTGCCTCAATCCCGATATGCACAAAATCCTCAATCGTGCCGACTTCCTGAGTACGGTAACCTTTGACCTTTTTCAATACTTCATACAGATAGGGATTATCTTCCAGCAACTTCAATGCACCAAAATTCACCAGCACATCACTGGTAATACGTTTCGCCAGAGAAATTCGGGAGCCTTCCAGATTCAGCGCCTCGAAAATATCTTTTGCAGTTGTCGCATCGCTGTTCAGACTGCCTTCATAAAATCGTTTGATGTCCAGCGTGTCACACAGACCTGTTACCGTATCCGTCAGGTTATCACGATCCAGCCGAACATTTTGCTCATAACTGTCTTGCTGATCCAGTTGGTCAGCCAGTGCGCTGGCGTATTCATAGGTAATGCGCAAGCAGCGGGAAATAGCAAAATCAAACACCCAGGCGCGGGGTTTGAGGACTTTTCGGCTCTTTTTATCCACCCACGCCGATTGTACCCTGAAGATAGCTTGATAATATGATTCTGCCGACTTGACATCATTCAGCACCAGAATGCTGTCCCACTCCTTGATGGTCACGCCGGTTAGAAAGCGGCGACATGTCAACGTAATCGTGCCCAGTTTATTCGGATTGCCATGAACCGCCTGAATTTTTTTCTCGATATCTGTCTTGTCGCGCGCGATCACACTGTTTTCATCACCATCGCTGGCTTCGCAACCCGAAGCATTGATGATCTCGAATCTGGAAAAACAGGGGTGCTTTCTCAACTTTTTTGCCAGTGCCGCCACCGAATCAACTCGGTTCAGCCACCAGACAGAGTGACGCACAGGCGGTGCGCCCAACTGGCTACCCAGTTTGCCAAAAACGCTGATGGCTCTGGCATCATGTCCGGCTTTGGTTAAACCGTCCAAAAAATGATCGACAGCATCATTATAAACAAAGCCACTTTTGGTCGCCTTGAACAGCTCATTCAAGGAAAAATCCAGATCGTCAGTTAAAAACGTCTCTCGTTGTTCGGCAATATCCTGTTGAGTGATTTCGATGGTTGAAATGTCCAGATCGGGCATTTCCCGATACACATAAGGCTTGTCGCCACCGGGATCATTATCAATTTCCTGTTGCTTGTTTTTTTTCTCATCCAGATAGCTATAGGTAAAGACCTGTTGTGAGCAAAAATCATCTTCCTGAATCAGCCGAAACGGCGTACCGGAAAGATCAAGTCGGAAATCAGACTCCAAACTGTCGATAATATGTTTGGCTCGCTCTGTTCGGCTACCAAAATGCACTTCGTCAAATATCACCAAATCCCAATGCGTTGCCACCACTTGTTCCAGTCTTATTTTAGTTTTTCCATCGGTATCAATAGCTAAATCCTGCAAAGAAATACCCAGCACTTTAGAGCCATCAAAAGGAGGAAATTCACCATTATCAGACAAGCAAGCTTCTATGCTATTACCATTCCGTTTTTTAGCTCGAATACCCAGCCAACCGGAAAAATCGACATGCCCATTCGCAGCTTCCATCCATTCGCTAATCACCTCGGGTTTATAGGTCATAATCAGGGTGTTTTTTGCCCCAATTTCCTTGGCGACATGAAGACCGGTAAAGCATTTACCAAACCGCATCTTGGCATTTAGCAAAAAACGATCCTTATGCGTTGCCGACCTGACCGTGCCCGAGGAATAATCGCCAGAAAACCACTTGCATGCCTTGTCAACAGCGGCTTGCTGTTCTTTTCTGAGTTGATAGTTCTCGACTCTTGATTCCCCGAAAACCACTTCATTAAACGCTTGTTTAACCTGATCTGTAGAAGCATAAAACCACTCCTGCCCAGCACTATCAGATTTTTTCTTGATGCCATTTTTTTCCATTCTTCCATGAATGTGTTTATCTGTTATCTCTTGAGGCAGTGAATGATTCCACAGAATAATTGGAAGCTCAGGGTTGCTGGTGCCAAATTGTTCTTTGATTCTTTGCTTATAACGTCCTTGCAGACAATGACCGACTTTAACCAACCCCTCTTTTAAGTAGGTTTCAGTTGAGTAGACGTAAAGTTCCCGCTCTTCCATCAAGACCACTCCTTGACCTTGTTTTTGATGTGTTTTTGTTCTTCTGGTGTGATTTTAAAATATTCGAAAAGATCACAGTCGATCCATTCCTTCTCAACTCCAATGTGTGGAACCCACTTCCACGAATCTCTGGAAACATTCTGAGTAATTTTTCGTATCCCAACAAGATATCTAGCAAAATCAGTTTTTAGAAATGCACAAAATCGTTCTGCATCTGTGACTGTAGAAAAAACATCAACAATACTGTACGTCTCACTACAAACCTCACCAGGATTTAAAATAAAAAACACGCTTACTGGTATCGTCGATCTTCTTTTTCCTTTTGAACCACCAGCTGCTTTAGATACAACTACTTTGTATTTTTTAATCAAGTCAGCGTTATTGGTGATTAAGCTGGGGTTTAAAAATCTAACTCGCTTGCCCATGAAAAAACATTGTATTTTCTCACCAGAAGATCTGGTTTTTTCTGTATTGTTTTTGAATAAATTAGATGGTATCCCAAAAGCATTTCTTGCCATAGCAGTATCACTAACCCATTTTCCTTTCCATAAGGACTTAATGTGTTTATATATAATCGTTGCGCGAGGGTCATCTGGAATAATGTCCAGACCATCCAAGTTGATTGAATGACTGGTTTCGTTATCAAGGAACTTTATGTTTTTCGATTTTTCGCCTTTATTATAATGCAGAAAACAAACACCACCATTAATATCAACTGTCGGAAAAACCGTGCTGCTATTAGAGTAATTTGCAATTGTCGATATTTTCTTTGATTTAATAAGATTTTCTCTAAAAGAGTTTAGACCTTTTCCCCCAGCAAACCACCTTGATGGGATGACAATAACAAATTCTCTAACGTCTGCCGTTCCAATTAATTTTTCAACAAAAATATTATAAATCGGGATAGCGCTTTTCCCTGTCCCGCCCCCATCCGACTCCTGATAAGGTGGATTCCCCACCGCAATAATTTTCTTTTTCCCTGACGTGTTTTTTATATACTCCAGCATGGATAAAAACTCCCGTTCAAATTTTTCTCGATCAAGCCGCCCATCAATCTCGGAAACATAATTGCCATTGCGGATGATATGGTTAAACTCTTTCTTATGTGAATTTTCGTTGCCCAAAAAGGTTCTCAGGCTGAGACGGTGGTGTCGTTCATCCGGGGACAGGGCAAAGTAGCGGTTGGAGTGATATAATTCATTCTTGACTGCTATTTCAACTTTTTCTGACCCTATGTCCATTACATCTGTTTTAAACTTGGCACAGCAGCTTGCATAGGCGCATGCCAGAAGAATCTCTCCAGCTTTACAAAATGGATCGAAGAACACCACATCCTGGCTATGGAAAACATCTTCATCCAGCGTAGTGACCAGCTCTATCGCTTTTGCCATCAGCATGATAGGCTGATCCCTGCCCACCACGTTACCCAGAATATCAACCACATGTGTCCTGACGCCCAAATCAACCGCAGTCTTCATGCGGCTCCTCCCGCATAAATGACGTTATTTTGGGGAAAATTATTAACCGGATTTTTTTCTGACCAGTCAAAAAGTCTGCAAATTGAAAAATTGAATCACTGCATTGTTTTCCCGCAATCAGGTTTTTAACCCATCGATCTGCTTGCCTGTGACTAATACGGATGATCTTGTCTGCCGGGTTCGATTTGAAATGGTCTGTCCAGCTGGTCTGGAAATTCAGTGGCCGATGTCCATATTTTCTAAACCAGCGATGACCTGCCTGTGTTTTACCGGCTGCGGTCTCGGCATCTTTTGCCCCGGACAGACTTGAAAGGGTTTCATTTTCATGAATGTGCCAGTTAATCGCGCACAGGAGGTGGCCGAAGAATGAGGTCTCTTTTGCAATGATTTTCCTGGCGCTGGATGTACCAGTTTTTTCTTTTATGAACTCCATGGTTGTCGCAAGCACCCTGGCTCTGCAATGAGTAATGTTAAGTGGGTCGATATCAATCGCCCACAGACTGTTAATCGCGTTGGCGACCGCATAATAGGCCGGTTTTTTCTCACCTCTTTGCAGCGCTTTTTTATACAAACCCTGCAAACGCTTTCTGTAGATGACGACAACCATATTGCCGTGGCCACAGCAAGGTTCGAAAAAAGTAATGTTTTCGTTCCCCCATATTCCTCTGCGGCTTCGGTCAAGCAGTTTCAGCATGTCCACGATGCTGGCTTCAGGGGTAAAGACCTCGCCCAGTTCCTTTATACGCTTTCTGCTGCGGTGAGATAATGTGCAGTCGAAATGCGCGCTCCCTTGCGGCCTTTCGATGGCGTTGTTGCTTGCATCAATGGAATTTTTTACAACAACAGACATAAGTTTTCCTTAACTTTGATTGATAACTATCAGACTCAAAGCAAGACCTGTGCCATTCAAAACAATATAGATAAAATAACGAGTAACGAATATATTGCCTCTATATTTTTGAGTCATCTTATTGACTAAAAAGGAGTTTTTGACAGTGTGGTGTCAATTATTTGTAGAGTTAGATCGTGTGGTAAATATTATGGCGTGGGCTCCTGTGTGAAGACAGCCTATGGAAAACAGAAAACTGCGTTGTAACTTATCGAAACAGGTAAGCTATGGTAAGTGTTGCTGTACATCCATTTTCTGATGGATGACACTGATAATTTCTATATGGTTTGTCGCAACTCAGTAAAAGATGATATGGATTCCTGCTGGAAAGCTGCGATAGGATTTTTTAACGTTATCTCGCTTAATTCCAATTAATGGGTTATTTATTGACAAGCCCTAATTGAAGAGAAAATCATTATATCTATGCATATTTGAGCAGTTCCGGTGTTGACCAATATATTTTACCGCCTTTTCTTACCCAAATTATCTCAGTTATGACGTTGTTGAGTATAAAATATTGGCCCGCCACGGAATGGAGCGAACCCTGTACCAAAAATAATCCCCGCATCTAGCTGATCAGCGTCTTTTACAATACCTTCTTGTAAACAGATGTGTGCTTCATCAAGCAAGCGTTTTATCAAACGGTCTTGTACTTCTTTGATTGTGACGTCATTTGCTTTAAAGTGTTTTTTCTGAACTTTTCCTTTTTTATATTGATAAAATCCTTGACCTGTTTTTCGACCAAGATGACCCGCTTTTACCAATTCCGCAAGCCGGTTTGGAACTTCTAGTTGCAGTTGTTTAGACAGAATTCCAGCGACGCTATAACAGATGTCCAAGCCCACCGTATCGGCCAGTTCGACAGGCCCCATAGGCATTCCAAAATCAAGTGCTGCTTCATCAATCACTTCTGGAGCGACTCCTTCTGACTCCAAAACAACCGCCTCCAGCAGATAAGGCATCAATACACGATTCACTAAAAATCCTGGAGAACTTTTTACAGGCAGGGGCAAACGGTTGATATGACGGGTTAATGCCGCCGCTTGCGCAGCCACCTCGGGATCAGTCAACTCACCACTCACAATTTCAACCAGCTGCATTTTGGCCACAGGATTAAAAAAGTGTAAACCAACCAAACGCTCAGGCTTTGCCAATGCCTCACCCAGCACTTCGAGCGGAATACTGGAAGTGTTCGTCGCCAGCAGTGCGCCCTCTTTCAGTTGCGGTTCTATTTCACGAAACAGTAATTGTTTGGCTTCAACATCTTCAAAGATCGCTTCGATCACAACATCTGCACGAGACAGTCCAAGCCCTTCTTTATCGGGTCTCAATCGTTCCAGTGCTTCGGTTATTAAACGGGGTTGTTTCAAGCGCTTTCTAAACAGCCGGTGTGCTCGCTGAATCACACGCGCCAGTGATTCATGCTGCCGATCCTGTATCGTCACACGCAAACCACAGAGTGCGCACCACGCAGCAATATCTCCCCCCATCACACCGCCGCCAATGATGTGAATATATTTAGGGGTAAACAGTGATTTTTTACCTTGCGATTTAAGTTGCTCTTGCAGAAAAAAAACACGCACTAAATTTTGGGCGGTCTTACCAATAATCAAGCGTGCCACTGAAGCAGCCTCTTCACGCATCATCAGCCTTTTATCGCAACCATACTGTTCCCATAAATCAATCAATGCATAAGGTGCAGGATAATGCTCTGGACGCGCACGCTTTGCGACTTTTCGACGTAATACTGACGCTAATAACTGCCTTACGGGTGAGTAGTTTGTCAACATTTTCCAGCCACTCGCATGGCTGACTTTAGGCGATTTCATGATAAATTGATGAGCCGCTCTCTGTAGCTGGCGCTGTGGCACCGCCGCATCAAGCAATCCCATTTTTTTGGCCGCACGCGCACGAACTGCTCGGCCACTCAGCATCATACTCATCGCCGCAGGTGCGCCCACCAAGCGGGTCAAACGCACAGAACCACCAAACCCTGGGTGAATTCCCAACAGAACTTCAGGTAAACCCAGTTTTGTTTTAGGATTTTCATCGGCAATGCGATAGTCACATGCTAATGCCAGTTCCAGCCCGCCGCCCAGGCAAAACCCATGAATCAATGCCAAAGTTGGAATATTTAACCGTTCCAGACGATTAAATACTGCTTGCCCATGCTGGATCAGCTCCAATGCTTCATCATAAGTTTTAAGCTCTTTGAACGCGTTAACATCAGCCCCCGCAATAAAGCCATTCTCTTTTTTTGACTGAATAACCAAACCCTGTGGTGACTCAGTTTGTAACTGCTTGAGCAGCGCTTCAAACTCGTTTAACACTTCATAACTCAAAACATTGGTCGTCGCATCCGCTTTATCCAGACTCAGCCAGACGATGCCATAATCGTCATCAATACGCTGCCAGTGATGATTTTTAACCTTCTCTTTTTCTGACATGATTTGGCCTCCAGTTAAACACGTTCGAGCAACATCGCTCCACCCTGCCCTCCTCCTATACAGAGGCTGGCAATACCACGTTTAGCTTGTTTGCGTTTCAAGACATGCAACAGATGCAATACGATACGTGCGCCACTCGCTCCTACAGGATGCCCAAGACTGATACCACCGCCATCCACATTCAGCCGCGCCTCATCAATCTCACCCACAACGCTACGCCGCCCTAATGCTTCACGGCAAAAAACCGGATCTTGCCAAGCTTTTACACAGGCGATCACTTGCGTCGCAAATGCTTCATTAATTTCCCAACAATCTATTTTTTTAGGAGTAAATCGGTGGTTTTTGAGAATTTTTGCCATCGCATAAGCAGGGCCTAGGCCCATCTGCGCCGGATCTAGCCCTGACCACTGGCATTCAACAATTCGACCTAAAACTGGCAATTGATATTTTTCAATAGCATCTTCACTCGCCAGAATCAGCCACGCCGCGCCATCCGTAACCTGGGCACTATTACCGGCGGTCACCATTCCAAATTTACGATCAAATACCGGTTTCAGTTTCGCTAAACGCTCCATTGATGAATCACGGCGCAGGCCATCATCTTCACTGTAATAATGGCCTTTTGTATCGTAAATTGTTTCGATCTCTTGCAGATAACCGGCATCCTGTGCAGCCGCTAAGCGCTGATGGCTACGCATCGCATAAGCATCCATCGTTTCACGATCAATATTAAAGCGCTCGGCAAGAATCTCCGCCGTTTGCCCCATCGACAACCCAACCACATGATCAGTCAAACCTTTTAAAATACCAATCACGGGTACTAAATGTGCGGGTCGCAATGCTGCGAGCATCTTCAGTTTTGCAGAAAATGTACGAGCACGGTTCCAATCACCTAACCAAGCCACCATTGAGTTATTCAACATGACCGGCGCGTAACTCATCGCTTCAACGCCCCCCGCCAACACCAGATCAGAGCGACCCGTAGCAATATTCAATGCGGCACTGTCCAGTGCTTGCAAACCTGATGCGCAGTTGCGTTGCACCGTCCACGCGGGCACATGGTGGCCACACTGCAAACGTAGCGCTACCACGCGTGCGATATTGACCTCTTCAGGCCCCGACATCACGCAACCCAAAATAACTTCATCAAATGCATCCGGCTCAAAGGGCTGACGCGCCAGCAGTGAGCTTCCTGCCGCAACAGCCAGTGATGAAGCTGTGAAAGCACCGGGTTTGCCTTGTGCTTTCAGGAATGGAGTACGAGCGCCATCCACAATGTAAACAGCTCGACCGGGGTAACTGCCTTTTTTCAGTGCCATCGTCTACCTCACCTTTTCAACTCATCTGCAGAAAAATCATCGACCTGAATCACCAAATTACGCGCCGCTGTTGCAGCTTCTATCAGCTCTGCTTCGTCTTCACTTATCACTTTCAACTCAACACATTGTGCGATTAAATTTTCAGCGCTAGAAACCACTTTTCCATCTTTGATTGCCGCACGTAATTTTTTCTCTGCCGGTTCTGCTGCAATCACTTTTTGTAAAGCATCTTCAATCAATCCTGTGGGTTCATCCAGTTCACTGGCGATAAAAATTCCATGGGTGAGACGGTCGCGTGTTTCGGAAGGCGAGAGCAGCAATCTTGCCACTTGATGACCGAGCTTGTCGCTGGCCTTGGCATATCGTCTGCCCAGAGGAAATATCACAATACGCAAAAACCATGCAGCAGGTCGATTGGGAAGATTTTTAATCACACCATCAAAACTCTGTTGAATGGTGTAAAAAGCGTTTTCACATATCCAGCGGACAATCGGCAAATCCTGCTCTGGACTGCCATCATCTTTAAAACGCTTTAAAGTACAAGAGATCAGATAGAGCTGGCTCAACACATCGGCAAAACGAGCCGACAGCTTTTCATGACGCTTTAAAGCCCCGCCCAGAGTCAACATTGCAATATCGACACTGATCGCAAGCGCAGAACTCATTCGAGTCAATCGTTGAAAATAGCGTTTTGTTTTACTTTTTACAGGGGATTTAACCCCATAACCATCACTGATTCCCAGTAAAAATGAGCGTACCGTACTGCTTAAACTAAAACCCACATGCCCCCATAAGGCTTGATCAAATACTTCAAGCGCACGTTTTTCATCAGGGTCTGCCGCTGCATGGATTTCGGTTAAAACATAAGGATGGCAACGAATCGCGCCTTGGCCAAAAATAATCATGCTGCGCGTCAGAATGTTCGCACCTTCCACGGTAATTCCCACAGGCACAATCTGATACACACGTCCCATCAAATTACGCGGCCCCATGCAAATTGCACTGCCACCTTGAATGTCCATCGCATCATTCACCACCTGACGCATACCTTCGGTCAGGTGGTATTTAACGATGGCCGAAATTACTGAAGGTTTTTCGCCCTGATCGACCATGCTTGCTGTGGTCATACGTGCTGAATCCATCATGTAAGTCAGCCCTGCAATACGAGCAAGCACTTCTTCCACGCCTTCAAAGTAGCCGATCGGCATATTGAACTGTTTGCGTATCCGTGCATACGCGCCCGTCATACGACTGGCCAGCTTGCCCGCACCGGTGCTCATCGCGGGCAGTGAAATAGAACGCCCTGCGGCCAAACACTCCATCAGCATACGCCAACCCTGCCCTGCGCCTTCTGCACCACCGATGATCCAGTCCACCGGAATAAAAACATCTTTGCCACTATTGGGGCCATTTTGAAAAACAGCATTCAGTGGAATATGGCGACGACCAATTTCAATGCCAGGGAGGTCGGTACGAATCAATGCACAGGTAATACCTAACTCTTCCTGCTCACCCAATAGATGCTCGGGATCGTACAGTTTGAAAGCTAAGCCCAACAATGTGGCTACAGGCCCTAACGTGATATAGCGCTTTTGCCAGTTGAGACGAATTCCAAGGACTTCTTTGCCTTCAAATTCACCACGGCAAATGATTCCAGAATCGGGCATGGCTCCAGCATCACTACCCGCTTCAGGCCCAGTCAACGCAAAACAGGGAATCTCTTCTCCCCGAGCTAAACGGGGGAGGTAATAGTTTTGCTGCTCTTCACTGCCGTAATTGAGTAGTAATTCGGCAGGTCCCAGAGAGTTGGGAACCATCACTGTCACAGAGGCACTTACGGAACGTGTCGCTATTTTCATCACCACAGAGGAGTGCGCCAATGCTGAGAATTCCAAACCACCGAAGCGTTTGGGAATAATCATTCCGAAAAAACCATTTTTCTTGATGAACTCCCATACCTCTGGAGGCAAATCACGAAGTTCTTCTGTGGCTTTCCAGTCGTCGATTATTTTGCATAACTCTTCGACTGGCCCATCAATAAAGGCCTGCTCTTCTATCGTTAGCCTAGGCAAGGGGATATTCAGAAGTTCCCCCCATTTTGGATTTCCACTGACTAATTCAGCATCCCAACCCACGGTGCCCGCTTCCAGAGCTTCACGTTCCGTTTGAGATAAGCGAGGTAATATTTTACGAAACAGCCCTAAAGCCCGACCACTGATCAGCGATCGACGAAGAGAGGTAATATTCAGTGAAGCAATGAACAGGAAGGGAATCCATAACGAAAATGGCACACAACCAGTCACAATCGAAACTGCGATTAAAACAAGCCCAACCGATAGACTCCAGGTGCGCAGCGACGTGCGCCAAAAGAGCAGAGCAATAGAAAAAATAACAACCACTAACCACAACACACTTGTCATGACAATCCTCCGACAATCCTAATCAACCGGAACTCTTATTTCGCACCTTCAACCCCATTGTTGTCAAGTTTTTTACTGTTTTTTTTGATTGGTGCTCTATTTTTATGACTGGCATCAGCTTCAGATGGCGTAAAACAATCGCCGACATCATTGCAAATAGTACCATCCTGATCCCATGGTAATTGACGATAATAGGTCAATTCATCGAACCCCATAAAGGGATATTTGATAATGTCAAAATAAGGGGAGTAATCAAAATCACATGGTTTTGCCAGACGAGAGTTGCGCTGATACATATGCATTTGCCCCTGACCTGACCTCTGTATCACTGGCAAAATAGGAAAATGAACACTTGAAAAAGCTTCCGCAATCATGGAAGAGCACACTGTGCGCGTCTGCTGTCCAGCATTATGTTCAAACAGGGTGGAGCGCCAACGGCGGGGTAAAATTGAATACGGGAAAATAAATCGGGCAAGGTCAAGAAGCTGCCTTAAATCATATTTCGTACCAAGGCGCTCAGCAGCATATTTCACCACTCTGCTAGCATCGTCAAAAGAGATCGCTTTGGGGCGACAAATGCGAAGATGCTCTGAAGCGTATTTATTTAAGGGTCTAACAACCGTATCTTCACCTAATAAAGCTTCGATAATGAGTTGGTCACCTGGACTGCCAAAATAGTATTTTTCAATTTGCCTTCTCACAGCCTCATCTTCAATATCATGTAGGCGACCAATATAGAGCGCCGAATGTGTCCACGGGCTGCGCGTGATATTTTTAATGACTTCGCTGACACGGCTGTGACCTTCCACTAACAAGACATCAGCGGGACGCAGTTCGTGGCCAATACGTTTAAAATCTGACATCGGTACGCCACCGACCTCTATACTTTTATTCAGCCACTGGGTTGCCCAACCAACCAGCCACCGCTTAAGCCCCATTCGATACACCGCGCATTCAGCCACCTCACAGATTTAATATGGACGCATAACGGATTAGAGTCCAAACTATCATTAAAGTTGCCTCTGTCTGTTTGACCCTTCTGAGGGGGCTGCGTATAGTTCGAAATTATAACCGTTTAGAGTAACAAGGATCTCCTTTTTGAAAATAAAACGCTTAGTCATGACCCCTGGTGAACCGGCAGGTATTGGCCCTGACTTATGCATTCAGGCAGCACAAAATAATTTTGACGTTGAGCTGATTGCAATAGCTGACCCTGACATGCTCGCGGCTCGCGCTGCATTGCTGAAGCTGCCTTTAAAGATCACTCCATTTGACCCAGACAAACCCGCCGAGTCACACTGCCCTGGAACGTTGAAAGTATTGCCTATACCACTTTATGAAAAAAGCGTATGTGGCTTACTCAATTCTAATAACTCTAAATATGTGCTGGAATCTATATATCGCGCTGCACAAGGCTGTATGGGTGGCATGTTTGATGCAATGGTCACGGGACCCGTACATAAGGGAATTATCAATGAAGCGGGCATTACATTCAGTGGCCATACTGAGTTTTTGGCAGAGCAATCAAATACCAAGCAAGTTGTCATGATGCTCGCCACGACTGGCCTACGTGTCACACTGGCCACCACCCATTTGCCATTAAACAAAGTCAGCCAGGCCATTACTCAGAGCAGTTTAGAGAAAACCATTAGAATTATTTATCATGATCTAAAACAATATTTCGGCTTAAATCAACCTAACATTCTAGTCTGTGGCTTAAACCCTCATGCAGGTGAAAATGGCCATATGGGTATGGAAGAGATTGAAGTCATTACACCTGTTTTAGAAAAATTACGCCTAGAAGGTTTCAACCTTGAAGGCCCACTGCCTGCGGACAGTCTGTTTACACCCCACTATATGCAACGCGCTGATAGCGTACTCGCGATGTATCATGATCAAGGGCTGCCGGTGCTCAAGCACATGGGCTTTGGTCATGCCGTGAATGTGACACTCGGCTTGCCTTTTATTCGAACCTCTGTGGATCACGGAACCGCGCTTGATTTAGCAGGAAAAGGCACAGCCAGTACAGGAAGTTTAAAGGTCGCAATTCAAACAGCCATTGAAATGATCAACCATTCGAAAACCTAAAAACAGGGCAATCCATTCACACCATGCAACACCGCGCACGCAAACGATTTGGACAAAACTTCCTTCGCGACCCGATGGTGATTCAAAAAATCATCACAGCAATCGCCCCTCAAAAAGGCCAGCATCTTGTCGAAATTGGCCCTGGTCAAGGCGCTATAACAGAGCCTCTGTTAGAGGCGATCAAGCAACTTGATGTTATAGAACTTGATCGTGACTTAATTCCTATCTTGCAGAAAAAATTCACACAATTTTCGGGCTTAAATATTCACCAAGCCGATGCCCTTGGTTTTGATTTCCGTACATTGGTTCACAATGATCAGCGGCTGCGCATTGTCGGAAATTTACCTTACAATATTTCAACACCTTTGATTTTTCATCTTTTGGAGCAGATTAATATCATTCAGGATATGCACTTTATGCTGCAAAAAGAGGTCGTTAATCGTATGGCCTCTGCACCTGGAAGTAAAAGCTATGGCCGATTAAGTGTCATGATTCAATATCACTGCCAGGTACAAGCTCTGTTTAACGTACCACCCACCTCGTTCACCCCCACTCCCAAAGTTGATTCTGCCATTGTGCGATTAGTGCCGCATAAAGTGCCACCCGTTGAAGTTGATGACAAAAGCATGTTCAAACAAGTGGTTACCCAATCTTTTGGACAACGACGAAAAACATTACGGAATAATTTAAAGACGGTATTAAGCGCTCAGCAAATCGAAGCACTTGGAATTAACCCCAGATTACGCCCAGAAGTGCTCACACTGCAACAATATGCTCAATTAAGCAATGCCGTCAGTGCTTTAGAAAGCGCCCAAAAATAATTTATTCATAAAAAAAAGCGCAACAAAATTAACTTGTTGCGCTTGTTATTTTTTACACGTTCCGATTTGAATTTAACGTTTGTAACCACGCTTTAACGTTCTTCCATCATTTTTAAAAATACGATCTTTCAAACCCACATTAACATCAACATCTTTTACTGTAAAAATGGATGCGTGGCCATTCTGGACATTTTGAACATCCACTTTTTCCCAAACCCAAGCCTTATCGATTTGTTGCCACTCGATAAACTGTTTTTTTAGCAAGTCACCTTTTACATCATAATAATCAATTCTATTTTTAACACAGCCATCAGAGCTTTCTGCTTTTTTAAACCATGAGACTCGTTTGCTATAGAGTGGTTTGCTCTCTTTAGGCGTACTTTCTACAACATAATATTCCTCACCGTTCCGCTTATCCATTCGTAGAAATGTATGCTGATCTTCATCCAGCTTTCTTAAGCTAATATCACTATAAGTCAGGTCTGACCCCATAAATGCATCACCAGGATCACGAATCGAAACTCGACGAATTTTGCGCAGTGCTGGCAAGTAAATCCATTGATCTGCATTTTTACCTGCATCCGAGTCATATGCCCAGCGCATAAAAGCAGCACCTTTGGCATCGGCTGGATACTCTGTAAAAAGTATCATTTTTTCCAGGATATTATCTTCGCCGTGGTAATCTTTCCACAACCTTAAAAATACTTTCTTTTTTTCATTACCATTTTTATTTTTCAAGATAATGGTCAATTGAGTGCGTTGATCCGCACCCGGGTATTTATAATTACATTGCTCTACGATCTGTTCGCCACTCAGCACTTTATTATCAACAACCTCTTCTGCCTGTGCAGCGACATTGCCTCCCAATAAAGCCAATAGTAAAAAAGATGAACAATATTTTATGCTATCCATACACCAAACCTCCTGAAAATTTAACAATCAAAATAACTACTTTTCTGTAAGAGACTGAAAGTCAGTAAAAAGTTTCATTAATAATAAATTAATACAAAAAACAGGACAAAAAAAAGAGAAGGTGAACCTTCTCTTTTTCAAACAAAAAACCTGATACTAGCTGGTTTTAATTAACTTCCAGCATTACCATGAGGCGCAGATGCACCTGGCAACTGAGGCGCTGCACCAAACTCAGTATTCAGATCACTCGTTGGACTCCAGTCCCATGTTTGGACAGTGAAGCTGTAATCATCAACTTTGGCATTACTTGCATCAATCACAGATTCATATGAAAAATCAGCCGCTGCAGTGCCTAATGTGCCACCCAGATCAACTGTTTGACCAATCCATACCACCGTTAATTCATCACCTGCATTCCACGTGATACCGGCATCCATCGTAGCTGCAGATCCACCTGCACTCGCTGCTGGCTTTTGTTTATAGATAAAAGACTGCTCAAATTCTGAACCTACAGTGTTATCATCAATATCCTGGACAATATCAATCTCAATACCAGAGCCACCTGCTGCACCCCAACCAGTATTTACATCTACTGTTGAAGTAAAGTCACCCTGAGCCACACTGGAGCTATTTGTAACTTGACGACTCGCAATTCCGTTAGGGCCGCCGTCTTTTACAAAATTTTCCATCCAAAAGTCTTGTGATCCCGATGCACCAGAGGCAGTTTGAGACAACTCATCGGTGATAATAGTCCAGAAATAAGTATCTGCACCAGCATTAGCTGTCATCTGAATAAACCCATCACCTGATACGATCACGGCACATGATGAAAATGTAGTCGGGCAAGGTGCGAGACCTGTTGCATTACCTGAACCATCGACACCTTGAATAATACCGTTACCATTACCATCATCGGTAAGGTACCACTGTCCATAAGTAGTGGGTGGTGCGGCCATAACCGAGTATGGCAATATAAGAGCAACCGAGCCTAATATAGACAGTGCTTTGATTTTCTTAATAAACATTATAGTAAACCTCCTACAACCTTAAATTACAAAACATTAACAAATTGGAGTTTTCCGTAACCTAAATTGGTAAATACTACGGATGTCTACATTGAGAAACTGACACCGAGCTAAGAAAATACCATACAAGAACCAAAAAAGTCAAAACTCACATTGATACAAAAATTTAATTAACAACAACCATAACAGCTTCATATTTTTATCGGCCAACACCAAAAAAGTCTTAATATCGACTGCCTACAAATACAGCGCCCAGCAATCCAACGTGGGTATTTAATACCAATCTAACCGGAATATTTTCTAATAAACCTGTCATTTTATTTTTATTATTAAACGCTTGCATAAATATATCCTGGCGCATCCAGTCAATAATTTTGGGGGCAATTCCACCTGCAATATAAAGCCCTCCCAGCGGCAATATTGTTAATGCAAAATTACCTGCTACAGCGCCATAAACCTCAACAAACAGTTTCAGTGATTTTTCAGCCAAAATATCCTGATACTCCTTTGCAAAATAAGTAATTGCGGCTGCAGGATCACTATTTTTTATTTTTTCACGTAACTCCGCACTCTCTTTTTCAGGCTCCAAATCACGTATGAAACAATAAATATTCAATAGACCCCGACCAGAACATACTGACTCAATAGAAACGCGCCCTCCTTTGTGTAGCAAATAATTAAGTAACTCGGACTGAATCAAACTGCCTGGTGCAAAGTCAGCGTGTCCGCCTTCCGCTGGCAATATACAATCTCTATTTTCATATGAGACAATCTGCCCCATTCCCAATCCAGTTCCGGCGCCGATCACGGCTTGGTGGGCACCTGGAAGTGATTTTCCTGGCTGAAGCACAAATATATCTTTCTCTTCCAGAAGAGCAACTCCATGACAAACCGCGACAAAATCATTCACTAAACAGACGGACGCGCCATTAAAAAACTGACTCAGATCAATACTATTTAAATTCCAGGGTAAATTTGTGACCTGAGCGACTTGCCCTTTAACGCCATCATAAACAGGACCTGCCACAGCAAAGCACACCGACTTAATAGACTCACGAACACCACAATCAAGTGATTTAAGAAAGGTTGCCAACAAAACATCAAAAGTGGCATAACAGGACGACTCAAAGTTTTGAGTATTAATTTCCTGACCTTGAGCAGCATCATAAATCTGCAATAATGTTTTAGTGCCTCCAATATCCCCTGCAAGAACAATCACTTTAGTTACAACCGTTCTGCTGCGGCCTGATCAATCAACCACAGTTGCCGTTGGCTCTTAATCTGCTGTACTGGGTAAACCGTTTTATTCATCGCCCCCCCCAATATTTGACCGATAATTTCAGCTTTATTGTGGCCTGCCACCAGAAACAGTAGTTGCCTGGCCTGATTTAATACAGGAAACGTCAAACTCACTCTCCACGTTTGTTTCTCTTTCACATACACAGCCCCAACCAGCGCCTTGGTTTCATGTAAAATATCTGTTTTTGGAAACAGTGAAGCCGTATGTCCATCAGGCCCAATTCCCAGTAAAATCAAGTCAAACTCAACCTGACCATGCTCATCTGAAGGCAGACAGGTACGGAGCAACTCCTCATAAGCCGCCGCCGCATGGTGCACATCACTGCACTCTGCTTCAATACGATGAATGTGTGCCTCAGGAATTGGCACATGGTTTAATAATGCCTCACATGCCATCCCATAGTTACTCTCATCATCGTCAGGTAACACACTACGCTCATCCCCGAAATAGATATATACATTATCCCATGGAATCACTTCAGCATACTCGGGCATTGCTAGAAGCTCATAGAGTGCTTGAGGCGTAGAGCCTCCCGCAAGAGCCACATGAAAAGCACCCTGCCTGGCAACTGCTTGACGCGCTAAGCTTAAAAAGAGATCCGCCGCCGCCTGATTAAGAGCCTGCAATTCTGAATATTTTTTTATTTCCATTTCTGTTTTTCCCTGGCAATAATTTCAAACTTCGATAAAACCCACCAAGCTTTTATCGTATTACAAAATAAAAAAGTTTATAAGCTTATCGCATGGCATGTCGATATTAATCATTATAAGCAAAAAAACTTGATCAGGAAAACTGTTAACGATGGAGATATTGGCGGCCAAAAAACGCTTTATGGCATTAAACCGTGCGCGTTTGGTACGTGCCAATGCCTGCCTGAGCCGCAAACAACAATCTTTTCTCGATATTTTACCTTTACTTTTCCACACCAACCATCCAGCCTTTCCTGGTTTTATATCGAAATCCACACCCAAAGGCATTTCTGATTATAATCCCACAAAAAAAACGCTTGATATCGCAAAAAATATAGCTCGAAGTTTTGACTATAAAAAAAGAGCGTTGTCCCATTATGAAATCCATTCACTTTTTCTGATGGGTAGCAGTGGCACAGTCGCCTATTCAAAAAAAAGTGATTTCGATATCTGGATTTGCCACAGCCACGAAATCAAAGCCGACAAACTGGATGAGTTACAAAAAAAAGCCAAAGCACTCGAAGAATGGGCCATTACATTTGACCTTGATGTACACTTTTTTCTGGTCGAACCTCAAGCTTTTCGCCAAGGTCGCACCGAACAGCTTTCATCCGAGAGCAGTGGCAGCGCCCAATATCACCTATTGTTAGAAGAGTTTTATCGTACTAGCCTGCTCCTGGCAGGTCTCTATCCTATTTGGTGGCTCATCCCACCAAATAAAGAGCATGAATATGACAAGCATGTAGAGCACCTGATAAAGCAAAGATTTATTACCAAAAATGAGTGTATTGACCTAGGGGGCGTTAACAGTATTCCATCGGAAGAATTTTTTGGAGCGACGCTATGGCAACTGTATAAGGGAATTGATTCACCCTACAAGTCCGTCCTCAAAATTTTATTAATGGAAACCTATGCCAGCGAATACCCCAATATTGATCTTCTTTCCGTGCGATTTAAAAACGCAATTTACAACGGAGTGATACAACTTGATGAGCTTGACCCTTATGTCATTTTAATCAACAAAATTGAAGAGTACCTCAGTCAGCGTGGAGAAAAGGAACGATTACAACTTGCCCGTCGCTGCTTTTATTTTAAAGCCAACGAACAGTTAAGTCGCACCACTCCATCCAAACAAGAGAGCTGGCGATACCAACTGCTACATAACCTAGTCACGGCATGGGGCTGGACACCACAAGAGATCAAGACGCTTGATGAACGAAATACCTGGAAAGTCACAAAAGTTCAGGAGGAACGTGAAATCCTTGTAGGCGAACTCACCCATAGCTATCAGTTCCTTTCCGAGTTCGCACGCAAACACGCACAAGAGACCCATATCAGCCAACAGGATATGACTATTCTTGGGCGCAAGCTGTATGCGGCATTTGAGCGTAAAGCGGGGAAAATAGAAATAATCAATCAGGGCATTGCTCCCAATCTAAAGGAGAGCCAATTAAGTTTTTGCCAAACCAGTGGAAAAAACCGGCAATCACAATGGCTGCTTTTCAGAGGTCAAATTACCGCTACAGAAATTGAAATTACCCAACCACTAAAACGAGGGCGAAATCTTTTTGAACTGATAAGTTGGTGTTTTTTCAATCGCTTACTGGATACCCAAACCGATATATCGCTCAACGCCTCTAACAGCTCGCTAACAACTAAAGAGTTACGATTCATTGTCAGCGCATTTGAAGAGCACTATACCAACAATGCATTAACAAGCGCTTCTTTTGAAGAGCTGGCTCAACCCGCAAAAATAACGAAATCACTTTTATTTATCAATCTGGGCATTGACCCAATGGAATCACGCACACGCGAAGGCATTCACCTAACCAGCAATCGAACGGACTCACTGAGTTATGGCGGACTTCATGAAAATTTAGCCCTTCATTTTGATCAAGTCATTCTGACAAGCTGGAAAGAAGTTCTGATCACCTCCCACCGCACAAAAGAGTCAGGTTTGCTGGAGAGCTTATGTCAATATATTAGCCAGGGAGTTCCCTCAAAAAAAGAGACTCCGCCTTCAATCGCAACCTATTGCTTCACACCCACAAGAGGTGTCGCCATCAGTCAGCGAATCAAGAGTTTGTTTGATGATGTCGTTCAATGTTTTTATGGCCCGCAAGCTCAGATTGCACGTTATTTACTCATTATCAGTCAAACCTACTATGTACTCAAACTCAAAAATAACACTCTGCAATATAAAGAATTAGACGAGCCTAAGGCATTACTGCCATTTCTTGAGAAAGAATCCAGTCAATTCAGCCCTGTTGTTTTTGATAGGCACGTACTCTCAAACAGCCCGTTACCTCTCCTATACCGGTTTAACGAACCCGGTACGATACAGCTATTTTTCCAAGAAAATGGGGGTGAAATTACCGTATTTATTCTGGACGAACGAGGCAGCCTATACCAACAGCATGAAAGTTATTACAGCCTTAAAAGTATGTTGTGCCAATATAAACTGTTTATTGACTCTGTTATTGACCGACAACGTTTTCAGTATTCTGAGAATGAAATTGAAGATATCGCAACCACATTAAAATGCTACCAAATAAACAACAAACGCAAAGAAAATAAATTTAAGCTCACCCCACGAAACATCAGCCATTTAAACCGTGCCCAAGGCTATTTCAATATGCAGGTTATTGTTGAAGCGGATGAGCAAAACCAGCCAATATTTACCTTTTATTGTGATGGACAAGAGTTCAGCTCACTGGAATTTGGTCAATCTCTGTATGACAAAGTCGCCGCTTACGTACTTGAAAAGCGCCAAAGTGGCCTTGCCTACCCTATCTATATTACCGATTTAGATGTCCCCAGATCACTGCTCGGTGGACAGGCTGAATATGCCCAGACCATTCACTTTCTAAACTACAAAAAACAGGTTGAAAGCAAACTCAACGAAGCACTGGAGCTGCTTGCCACACCCCCTGACCTTCAGCAACCATAATTTTCAATTTACCTAACAGGAAACCGGAGGCAGGGCGAAGTCGTTTAGAGTGAGGTATATTCCCGCTTGATATATTCCAATGCAATGCGTATATTTGTAGAACGTACTACAAATGGTTATGCGCATGCAACAGATGATAAACATTCGAGAAGTGAACCAGCACCTTTCTGAATATATTCGCTTGCTTGAATCTGGTAACGAAATTGTAATTACCAAACACGGAAAGGCAGTCGCTAAACTTGTTCCTATTGCTGAAACCAAGACGTTAAGTAACAAGCAGCAAGAAGCGTTGCAACGATTGCGTGGACAATTAAAAGATGGCTATCACCTTGGCGGTAAAGGCATCAATCGAAATGCATTGTATGAGCGTTGATCGAATTACGCTGGATGCAAATATCCTTATTTATGCTATTGACAAGGATGCCAATTGCAAACAAGAACAAGCCGTTGAATTAATAGAAAAATGCGCACGAACTTGCGATTGTGTTTTGACATCACAAACTCTGGCCGAGTTTTATTTTGCCGCCACCCGCAAAGGAAAAGTCTCAACTTCTGAGGCAAAGCAACAGATTGCCGATTGGCAGCTATTATTTCCGACAATACTGCCATCAATCCGCACCGTAAACTATGCAATGAATGCAGTAGAAGAACACTCGCTGTCGTTTTGGGATGCGATGCTATGGTCTGTAGCAAATGAAAACGCTGTAAAACGATTATATTCTGAAGATTTTCAACCAGGTGTAGTTCTTAAAGGAGTGGAATTTATAAATCCTTTTTTATGACTGGTGTAAGTTTGTAGGTAATTTCCAATTTGCCTAATGACCGCTCAAATCGTAGCATAAACATTTTTCGAGAAAAATCATAAAGAACTATGTCAACAAATACCATCAAAATCGCCACACGCAAAAGTCCCTTGGCACTCTGGCAAGCAGAGCATGTGAAAGCACACCTTATACAAGCACACCCTGAGCTACAAGTGGAGCTTCTGGCAATGAGCACTCAAGGCGATAAAATTCTTGATAGCCCTTTAGCCAAGATTGGGGGCAAAGGACTTTTCGTTAAAGAGTTAGAGCAAAGCATGCTAGAGGGCCACGCAGACATTGCGGTGCACTCTATGAAAGATGTGCCCGTAGAACTTCCTGATGGCCTGCATCTGCCCGTGGTTTGTGAGCGTGAAGATCCTCATGATGCTTTTGTTTCCAACCATTACGCTAACCTTGATGAACTGCCCCAGGGTTCACGTGTAGGCACATCCAGCCTGCGCCGCCAATGCCAATTACAAGCACGCCGTCCCGACCTGAAAATTCTTGATCTACGTGGCAATGTGAATACACGGCTCGCCAAGCTCGACCGTGGTGATTACGATGCCATTATACTCGCTGCCGCCGGGCTGATCCGCCTGGAGTTTGAAAATAGAATCACTTACCGACTCACCAGCGAAGAGAGTCTGCCTGCCATTGGCCAAGGGGCTGTTGGCATTGAATGCAGAGTGGATGATGTTCGTATCAATCAACTGATCGCTGCACTGAACCATAGTGACACACACACGCGAATTATTGCAGAGCGTGCCATGAACCATCGCCTTGAAGGTGGATGCCAAGTGCCTATTGCAGGGTTTGCAGAGCTGGAAAGTGGGCGACTTAAAATGCGTGGACTTGTCGGCCAACCGGATGGCTCAACCCTATTTCGGGCAATGATCGAAGGCCCAGCCACAGATGCGGCCAGGCTCGGTGTAGCGTTAGCTGATGACCTGCTCTCTCAAGGTGCGGGGGATATTTTAAAATCTCTTTATAATAATGGGTAAAAAACCTGATTTGAAAGGGCTGAAAGTGTTAATCACACGCCCCATCCATCAGGCAGAAACCATGTGTCATTTAATAGAGTTACATGGAGGTGTTGCTCACCGGTTCCCAGTACTGGAGATTTTACCTGTAAAAAATGCTAAAGCTGTTCACAACACAATATCGCATCTTGATGACTTTGATATTGCAATATTTATCAGCCCGAATGCTGTCACTTATACCTGTCAATTGACTCAACATCCGCGACAAGCATTCGAATTTATCCAGTTAGCCGCCGTTGGCAAGGGTACGCAAAGAGCCCTTTTGAAATTTGGCTTAAACACCCATATTTCACCCACTGACGAATATCACAGCGAAGCGCTACTAGCGACTTCAGCACTCCAGTCAGTCACAGGGAGAAAAATTATTATTTTCCGTGGAGAGGGGGGACGAACACTGATCGCAGATACTTTGCGTCAACGCGGCGCATGGGTAGAGTATATGGAAGTTTATCGGCGCAGCCAGCCCACAGGAAATACACATTGCTTGCTTGACCTAAAAATAGATATGATAGTGATCACCAGCAATGAAAGTTTGCATAATATTTTCAATATGACACTAGAGAGTGACAAAGCATGGCTGCTGAATAAGCCGCTTGTTGTTTTCAGTCAAAGAACCGCCAAACTGGTACAGTCACTTGGGTTTACACACCCAGCCAGAGTAACAAGAATTGCGAGTGATGAAGGACTTCTTGAAACATTAAGTCACGAATGACAGAATAAGACACAGGGACAGCAATAAACAAGGCATCATTATGAATAACCATAAAGAAAAAGCAAAAAAACCAAATACACCGCCACAAAAGTCATCCGCCCAAACACCCGAACACACACCCGTACCACCCAACAAATCTGAAACAACGACACCGCAAGAAAAAAAATCGGAAAAAAAACAAGTAAAGTCGAGTCCTCCTAAAGTCGCTGCCAAGGCTGATACAAAAACCAAAAGCCAATCTGAAAGTAAAAGCAGCAATAGTGGGCGCATTATTGGCCTATTGGCACTGCTCGTAGCGCTTGCTGTAGCTGTGATCTGTTACCTTCTATGGCAACAGCTCACAATGGTCAGCACCCAACTAAGTGAAACAAAAGATATTGCCCAAAGTGCCAACAACACGGTAACCCATGCCGCATCTCAATCAATCGAGAGACAAGGTGCCATCACACAAATACAGAGTCAGGTGCAAACGCTGGAAAACAAGCTATCCCAATCTGCGGAAGCTGAGCAGAGACTCAAACAACAGCAAGAAGCACTGAAAAACCAGCAACAAGCCATTCAAACGTCTGTAAACAACTTACAAACAGCTACGAATAACAATAGCAACCCATCGGGCTGGAATGTTTCTGAAGCCCTATATCTGATCAACATTGCTCATCACAGGCTTAATCTGGAAGGTGATATTGATACTGCCATTGCAGCACTCAAAGCGGCTGACTTACGACTTAAACAAACAGGCGACCCAAGTTTGCTTGATGCCCGCCGGATACTCTCCAATGAAATTAATGCGCTTAAATCAGTCGACCTCCCGGATATCAATGGTATTGCTCTATCATTGACGAGCCTGGAGAAAGGTGCCGAATCACTCATCATTCCAGACATAGGGCCCTCAGACACATTTAAACCTCACATTAGCATTGAAAATAATGCCAATAGTGATTGGAAAACAACCATCAGCTCAATCTGGGGCGAAGTTAAAAGCCTGGTTTCGGTGCGCCGTGATGATGAAAGTTCCAGCCCCCCTTCACTGGCACCCGACCAACGTTTTTATCTGCGCCAGAACTTGCGCTTCAAACTGGAGGCTGCACGTATCGCACTCTTACGCAAAGATACTGCCGCTTTTCGTCAAAATTTGAGTGTTGCACGCGACTGGATTCAAAATTACTTTATTAATGATAATGCCGCCGCTAAAAATATTCTGGATTCGCTGGATCAAATGCAAAACATTGAATTAAAACCCGCGCTTCCTGATATTTCAACTTCCCATAAAATGCTGCGTGCCCTGAACAGAAAACAACAAACCACCTCAACCAATAAAAATCACGGGGAGGCTGCGTAAATGAAAATTCTGCTCTACATTGCTATTGCCCTCACTGCGGCAGTTGGTGTGACCTGGATTCTCTCCGATGGCCCTGGATATGTACGTATTGATATCCATTCATGGGTCATTGAAACCTCCTTTGCCGTCTTTTCAGTACTCCTTCTCGCTCTATTCACCACTGGCTATTTACTAATTCGTTTCATCAGCGGCACACTCCATATGCCTGAAAAAATGAACCAATGGTATAAAAAGCGTAAAACCAAAAAATCACAAAAACAGACAACCGAAGGGTTAATTGCATTAACAGAAGGCCAATGGAGCAAAGCTGAAAAATTATTAACCACAGGCGCTCGCAACAGCAAAACACCTCAACTTAATTTTTTAGGTGCCGCGCAAGCCGCAAAAGCCAAAGGCTTATCATCCCGTCAAGAAAGTTATCTGGATAAAGCTCAGGATTGCGATGAAAACAGGGGTGCAGCAGCGGGCATTAGCCAGGCGCAGCTCAATATCCAGCAGCAAGAGTATGAACCTGCCCTGACGACATTACTGGAACTAAAACAATCTTTTCCCAAACATCCACGCGTATTAAAGTTACTGGCAACACTCTATATCGAAACAGGCCAATGGGATAATGCATTAGCACTCGTCCCACAACTCAAAAAACACGAGTCATTTGAACCTAACGAGCTTGCTGTACTGGAAACTGACATTTGGCGCCATTTGCTGGAAAATGCAGCACACCAAGGCCTCAGAAAGCTCCATGATGTATGGAATCAAATACCCTCCCGCCTGCATCAGCAAGAAGATCTTGTTTTTGTTTACTCACATCGCCTCGGTGCGCTTGACGCGGGTCATGAAGCGGAAACACTGTTGCGTAAAAACCTGCGTAACCACTGGAGTATTACACTGATGTATGCCTATGGTTTTGCCGAAGGCGCAAACCCTGAAAAACAGCTTAAATATGCTGAAAGCTGGTTATCCAAACACCCAGACGATGCCACACTGTTTTTAACACTGGGTCGACTGAGCTTGAAAACCAAAGCGCCTGAACAAGCCCTCAATTATTTTTACTCCAGCCTCAAGGTTGATGAACGCCCTGAAACTTATCAGGAGATAGGTAATCTCCTGCTCCAGCAAATGGGCAAAAATGCAGAAGCACTCGAATGCTTCAGAAAAGGCCTGGCACTCACAACTCGTACCGTTGCACAACCTGAAGTATTTACCCCTGAGGAGCCTGTATTACAGAAACCTTATCAGACGCTTCTTCCCCAGGCCTGATTCCACCAAGGAACGGATTAACAAATAAAGTGACAAACAGTGGTCAATGATCAGTTCTTTCGGAGTAAATATGACGCTTTTGAGACATTCCAGTACTATTTTTTTGGCTTTGACTCTTCTGGCCAACTCTCCACTTTGGAGCGCCGAATTCATTGTTAACGACACAATCGATGCCGTTGATTCTGACCTTGAAGATGGCGTGTGCAATAGCAACCCTTGGTCCGGTACCCAATTAAAAACACACAAAGATTCCGCCGAAGAGCTAGTCACATGGAAAAATAATGCAAAGTGCACATTACGGGCAGCCATTCAGGAAGCCAATATTGGTTTTGAAAAAGATACCATCATTATCCCCCCCGGAATATACACCCTGACATTAAAAGCGGCTGAAAATGATGAGGCCGAAAATATAGCAGGGCAACTACTGCCCATACGAATAGCCAATGCAACAGGGGGTGACCTTGATATTGTTTCCAGCCTGGAAGTCAAAAAAAGTGATGAGGCGGGCGAAGTTATTCTCGATGGCGCAGAGAAGTTTCGTTTTTTTGATATACAGTTAAGAATGGAGACCGACAAAGATTTCAGAACGCCTGAAATCACACTATCAGATCTTAAATTTATAAATGGCGCAGCCACCACACATGGGGGTGCAATTCAATGCTCATGCAACTTAACCCTCAGCAACATTCAATTTGAAAACAATAGAAGCAACGGACATGGCGGTGCACTATTCAACTACTCCACTCTAACCAGCTTAACAAATGTTACTTTTACCGATAATGAAGCCGATGGACTTGGAGGTGCTTTATATAGCGAAGGTTTAAATAGAGAGTTCACCATTCAAGATGCAGTTTTCACACAAAACACAAGTAAATCCAGTGGTGGAGCTGTTTATGTGAATGGCAATACACTGCTCATCGAAAACAGTCAATTTAATCGCAATATCGGCAAGGAGGGTGGCGCACTCTTTATTTACCAAGCCAAGAGCACGCTCAGCAACCTGACGATAGAAAACAACTTCAGCCAAACTAATGGCGGCGGTATCTATCAAAAAGAGGGCGAACTTGAGATCAATAAAAAAACGATTATTAGTAACAACAAAAGTGACTTAGCAGGCGCTGGGCTCTATATTAACCTAGGCACACTCACTATAAATAAAGACATTGAAATCGTTCCCGAGCCTGTTTTAATCGAAAACAATGAAAGTAAAACCTCTGGGGGCGCACTCTACCTATATAGCAACAAAACACCTGCCGGTATTTTTATTCAGCCCACAGCGAATATCAATCATGCCGTACTCAATAATAATAGCGCACTGGGCTCAAGTGGTGGAGCGATCCACGCCTCAGCCAGAATCACTCTTAACAGTGTCAATATCACTAACAATGACAGTAAAATAAATGGCGCCGGTATTTTTTTAAATAATGAAAGTACCCTTACTTGGCAAGAAGGCGAACTTAAAAATAATAAAAGCAGCAATAATGGTGGTGGGCTTTATATAGTGACCCGCAGTAGTGCTGATTTAACTGCTGTCACCATTGAAAACAACTGGGCTGACAATGGTGCTGGCATTTATTCTGCTAGCAATGGTCTGTTACGTATCACCGACAGCCAGATACTCGAAAATAAAGGCAACAAAGCAGGTGAAGGTTTCGGTGCGGGTATTTTTCTAGAAAGCGCTATTGCGATGATTTTTGGCACCACATTTGATGGCAACGGTACGAGCACTGATAACAGCGGCACAATTGCAAAAGGGGGAGCCATTATTTCAGCCAGTTCCGACCTCTACATTCGTGACACTCTCTTTGAAAATAACCGTGCCGTCACAGGTGGAGCCATCAATTCACTCAAAACACAAAATAATTTTGATGGGCGAACAACACTCAATAAAGTCACACTGAAACAGAACCGCAGTACATTGTATGGTGGTGCAATCTATCACGAAAGAGACAACCAGCTGACACTCATCAATTCAAGCGTCACAGACAACAGCTCAGTCAAGCATGGCGGTGGTATCAGTGCCTTAGGACCCGTAACAATCACCTATTCCACCATTAATGATAATCACTCTGAAGATGGTGGAGGGCTATACAATCAATCCAGTATTTTAATCGAAAACAGCACCATAAGTGGCAACAGTGCCAACGCATCTGGCGGCGGCATCTATAATGCAGCAAGCGATTTAGCAAACATAACCCTGAACAATACCACTCTGGCATTCAACAGCGCCAGCACAACAGGAAGCAACCTTTTTGCAGATGATACCCCTGCCGGTGAAACACTCAAGCACGGCATAATCAGCATTGAAAACAGCATTATAAGCAACCCGATATCAGGGACTAACTGCACAGGCAACAGTGCAGCAATCATCAGCAAAGGCTATAATTTGAGTGATGATGCCAGCTGTTATTTCACACAAGAGAGTGATCAAAGTGAAACATCACCACTGCTTGAAGCCACTCTGAGCTCTACAGAAAACAGCACTCAGTATCACGCTTTGACCGACAATAGCCCTGCCATCAGCAAAGCTAACAGCACAACCTGCACCATTGCCGATCAACGCTATCACGAACGCTCTGAAAGCACATGTGACATAGGTGCGTATGAATCAAGTAGCAGCCGAATCAACACTGGTGTTATTCAATTTCAACAAAATATTTACCAGCGTAGCGAGCAATCTGAAACGGCTGAAATCACGGTAACACGCACAGGCAGCAGCCAGGGTCAGGTCTCTATTGAGCTTTTTGATATGCGTAATGGCACAGCATCAGAAGCCACCACACTTCCCGCCAACCCAACAGGCTTCAAAGATTACCTGCGCCTGACTACTTCACTGGGTGAGTCAACCGGCACGCAAACAATATTAAGCCAGTTCACTCGTAAACTGGAGTGGCAAGATGGTGATGCTGAACCCATTAGTTTCAAAATCAAGCTGGCCAATGATACTCACAATGAAGGCACTGAAACGATCAACCTGGGTTTGAGAAACCCAACGAATGGCGCTGTATTGGGCGAAAATAGTGAAACAGTTCTCGAGATTCTGGATGATGATACTGACGCGGGCTTATTTGCTTTCGAAAAAAGCAGTTATATCGTAACCGAAGGCTCAGAACTCACCATCAAAGTCATACGCACCAACGGAACTCAAGGTGAAGTCAGTGTTGACTACGAAACTGTTGTAGATGACGGCAAGAACTGCGAAGGAGACAACCGCAAAGGAACACTCATCCCCGCAACAGAAGGCGAAGATTATGAGACCGTCTCCGGAACGTTCACTTTTGCAGAGGGAGAAAAAGAAAAAACATTCACCGTCAAAACACTTGCCGAATCTTTAAGTGAAAAAGATGAAACGATCAAGCTTATCCTTAAAAACCCGACCAATGGCTCCAGCCTTCATGGAATAAACTGCACCTCTGTGATTTTTATTGATGACAGCCACCCTGGCGAGTTCCGATTCGAAAAAACAGAATTCACCATTAAAGAAAATAACAATGATAACGCAAAAATTTTAGTCGAACGCCTAGATAGCTTTAACGGTGAAGTCACCATCGACTACAATTTAACCGCAGGCACTGCAACTGCGGGCGAAGACTATCAAGATATATCAGGAACACTGCACTTTTCAGAGGGTGAAAAGAGTACGTCATTTATTATTCCAATTCTTGATAATTCAACATTTGAAGCCCAAAATGAAACGTTGACAATCAACTTACTCAACCCCAAATCACTCACCATTCCAGACTTTCCAGTACTTTTCACCAACCAAACCACCACAGCAAGCGCAACACTAACCATAGAAGATAATGATATTGAAGGTTACACCCCTGGTATATTCAGCTTCACGGGTGTTTCATCCAGTACTTTTAACACTTCAACCCTAACGGGAAGTATTGATGAGAGGTTTAGTAGTACGTGGGATCCAGTAAAAAAAGAGTGGGCATTAAATGAAGGGTTTGACAAAGAGACCAGTGATATCACATTAACTGTGACCCGAACTGAAGGTAGTGACAGTGAGGTTATCATCAGATATACAGTCCTTGGCGGCACTGCGACCGAGGGCCAGCACTTCAAAGCCTACGATACAACAATAACTTTTGCCAAGGGTGAAACGGGTAGTAAAATTTTCGCCTTCTCCGTATACGACGACCCTTTTTGGTCAGAAGATAAAACAGTTATACTGGGCTTGTATTTAGAATCAGAAGGTGGCCCTGACAGCTTTACAGCCACAAAGGAGAACCCTAAACCACCTCAAACAGCTGCATTAGGCGAACCCATAACACTCACCCTCATAAATAATGATCCCAAACCGGAAGACCCAGGTGAATTTGCCTTCAACGTGGCCTCATACTCAGCATCTGAAGCAAGTGGTAGCGTTGAAGTAAAGGTTTTACGCAGTGGGGGTACTGAAGGGACTGTTCGAGTTGAACTGAGCACCGTATCACTTGATGGTAAAGATAATGAAGGTAACCTCATCGAAAAAAATGCAGCCACTCCACATGTTGATTTTACTCCGCGTGAAAATATTCCCATCGCATTTAAAACGGGAGAAGCTTCTAAAACCATTAATATCACCATTTTGGAAGATGAAAATGAGAAAGAATCAGAAGAAATTTTCCAGCTAGAACTCAAAAACCCACAAGGGGGGGCGACACTGGCACCCCGCCGTACAGTAGCCACTGTAAAAATTAAAGAAGCGACCCAAGAAAATGACAGCGACAGTACAAAAAAACTTCCTGGCGGCTCTGATGCATACAGTGGCACAGGAGCTCTGAACCCTTGGATATTATTCTATTTATTTGCACTATTCAGCATCCGTTTCACAGCCAAAAAATATACCAATAAAATCATCTAATAGTTTATGCTGACTGCTTTAAACCCTATGTGTCGTTATGCTCTGAATACTCCACTTTATGCCACAGCAGTCACACTTTCAGCGATTTCAAGCCTATTAACCATACCTTTTTTGTTTAATTACTTGAGATGAACACCCAATCCCAATAGAATGTTGTTAATATTTCATGGAGATTTAAAGGGAGTTATGTCAGAAAAAAACTTAGGTACTATAATTTCATTATGACGTTAAATTTAAAAGATAAAAAAAACATCACACAACCCGACTCTTCAGGCTATCAAGTCCGGGTCGTCCGAAACGGAAAAGAACACAGTCGATACTTCTCCCATAACCTATGGGGCAGCAAAAACAAAGCACTCGAAGCCGCTCAAAGTTGGCGTGATCAAAAAGTTGCAAATCTGGACTCTGCTCAGAATGGCATCATAGGAAAGCCCGCCTTATCCAATAATACGACAACGGGAGTTCGGGGCGTTACAAAAAGAGTCCATTACGACAAGCGCCGCGATACAAAAAGTCTGGTTTATCAGGTTCACTGGATTGATGATGGAAAAATAAAAAATAAAAAATTTCAGGTCGGGCGTATTGAAACCGTCACAGCCGACCAAGATTTACACACCTTTCGCACAGCCATGCACTTTAGAAAAGAGTATGAATTGTGCAAAAGCTACAATAAAAAATTTGATGCCGCCCGTTATACAACGTGGAAAACCGAACGTATTTATGATGGCCACCGGAACACTGGCTAGAAGGCTGTCCGAGAATGAGCGCGGAGGTAAAGCCTCAATACCCTGATGTAATTGGATAGCGCCGATCCCGCCCGAAAGCACGTTGTGTAATACGGATACCGGGCGGTGCTTGACGGCGTTTATACTCGTTACGATCAACTAACGCCACCACACGCCTCACCACACTTTCATCATAACCTGCTGTAATAATCTCTTCGAGGCAGTGATCCTGCTCAACATACATCAGCAATATCGCATCCAGAATCGAATAAGGCGGCAAACTGTCTTCATCTTTTTGCTCGGGTGCCAATTCAGCCGAAGGTGGACGATCAATCACGCGCTGTGGTATGACTTGTGAAATTGTATTTCGGTAATGAGCCAGCTCATATACCAGACATTTAGGAACATCTTTGATCGGTGCAAAGCCACCTGCCATATCACCATACAACGTAGAATAACCCACAGACATTTCACTTTTATTGCCTGTTGTTAAAACTATTTTATGTTTTTTATTAGAGATTGCCATCAGCAAAGTGCCACGGCAACGTGCTTGAATATTCTCTTCTGTCACATCGACTGGAAGCCCAGAAAAAATCTCGTCCAGGCTCTCAAGAAAAGCGGTGAACGTGGGCTCAATAGGAATCACATCATAATGCACACCTAAAGATTCCGCTTCGGCCTTTGCATCCTCAAGGCTCATATCTGCACTGTAGCGAGAAGGCATCATCACACCTTCAACGCGCTCACTGCCTATAGCATCGACAGCAATGGCAAGTGTCAATGCTGAGTCAATACCCCCTGACAAGCCAATCAGCGCGCCACCAAAACCATTTTTTTCAATATAGTCCCGCACACCCAATACCAACGCCTGATAAACAGATTCCAGATTTGATAGTTCAGGGGGAGGTATAATATTAGATTGCAACTGAATATTTTGAACGTTGATCTCACACGTAACAACTTGAACAGACTCTTTAAAAGCAGGACTTTGCTGAACAATTTTACCATCAGAATTCATGGCAAACGAATGCCCATCGAATACCAACTCATCTTGCCCACCCACCAAATTGGTATAAATAACAGGAACTCTGCTCTCTGATACTCTTTGAGCAATAATCGCTTCACGCTCACCCGCTTTGCCACGATGAAAAGGAGAGGCATTCAAACTTAAAATAATTTTTGCCCCTGCATCGACCATTTTTTTTGAAGGCTCAGGAAACCAGAGATCTTCACAAATAGCGATGCCGACTGAGATGCCTTTGATCGAAACAACACAAAACCCATCACCCGCACCAAAATAGCGATGCTCATCAAACACACTGTAATTAGGCAGATTCTGCTTATAGCACGTCGCAACTATTTTTCCTTCATGAATCAATGACGCAGCGTTATAAAGACCACGCTCACTCTTAGCAGGATGACCAACGATCAAATCAATACCCGTCACTTCATCACATAAGGTTTTCATGCCCTGCTCAACTCGACGCATTAAACCTGGGCGCAACAATAGATCTTCAGGCGGATAGCCCGTCAATGTTAATTCGGGAAAGAGTATGGCATCAGCGCCCAGCTCATCACGCGCATGCCGTGCGGATTCAATAATACGCGCCACATTACCCGAAACATCTCCGACCAAGAGATTAATCTGTGCGGTTGCTATTTTTAACATTGTTTAACTGGATAATTTACCAAGCATTGCAGCACCAATTTCAGCGGGTGAACGTACCACTGTCACGCCCGCCGCTTCCAGTGCTGCTATTTTACCTTGAGCCGTCCCTTTACCACCGCTCACAATCGCACCCGCATGACCCATTCGTTTCCCTGAAGGCGCTGTTACACCCGCAATATAAGCAACGACGGGCTTGGTAACATAGGCTTTGATATATTCAGCCGCATCCTCTTCGGCACCACCACCAATTTCACCCACCATTACGATGCCTCGCGTCTGCTCATCTTTTTCAAACAGATCAATACAATCGATAAAATTCATACCCTGAATAGGGTCGCCGCCGATCCCCACACAAGTGCTTTGCCCCAAACCATTCAGTGTCGTTTGATGTACCGCTTCGTAAGTTAAAGTACCTGAGCGCGAAACAATTCCAACCTGACCTTCCATGTGGATGCTGCCTGGCATGATACCGATTTTGCATTCACCAGGTGTAATCACACCCGGACAGTTTGGACCGACTAATACCGCACCACTGGCGCGCAGTGCCGCTTTGACTTTCACCATATCCAAAACAGGAATGCCTTCGGTAATACAGACAATCAGCTTGATTCCTGCATCTGCCGCTTCCAAAATTGAGTCCGCTGCAAATGGAGCCGGCACATAAATCATCGTAGCATTTGCACTCGTTTCAGCCACTGCATCACGTACTGTATCGAAAACAGGCAGCCCAAGATGAGTCAAACCGCCTTTACCTGGTGTCACGCCACCCACCATTTTTGTACCATAAGCAATCGCTTGCTCAGAGTGAAAAGTCCCTTGTTTGCCTGTAAATCCCTGACAAATCAATCGTGTTGCTTTGTTTATTAAAATTGCCATGATTTATTGGTTCCTTGCAGCTAAAGTAACGGCTTGCTCAGCAGCTTTTGTCAAATTTTCCGCTGTCACAATACTTAAATGACTCTCTTGCAACAATGTTTTGCCTTGCTCAACATTAGTGCCTTCCAGACGTACCACTACTGGAATATTAATTCCAACCTCTTTGACCGCATTAATGATTCCTGTCGCAATAAGATCACAACGCACAATACCACCAAAAATATTGACTAAAATCGCATTGACTTTATGGTCGGCCAGAATCAGCTTAAATGCTTCAGTAACACGTTCAGCTGTCGTTCCGCCGCCTACATCAAGAAAATTAGCAGGCTTTCCGCCATGCAGTTTAATCAAATCCATTGTCGCCATTGCGAGCCCTGCACCGTTAACCATACAAGCGATATCACCCTCCAGAGTAATATAGTTCAAACCCAGTTTTTCGGCTTTATGTTCAGTCTCATCTTCTTGAGATGCATCCGCCATTGCTTTAATCGCAGGCAAACGATAGAGCGCATTATCATCAATCACTAACTTGGCATCCAATGCCACCAAATCACCCGAATCAGTGACCACCATTGGATTGATTTCTGCCAGGCTGCAATCTTTTTCCAAATAGAGGCGATAGAGATTTTGCAGCAGTTTTCCAAACGATCCGAACTGACTTTTATCCAGCTCCAAAGCAAAACCAAGTTGACGACATTGGTAAGATTGCAAACCCACAATTGGATCAATGGCAACGGTATGAATTTTTTCCGGTGTATCCGCCGCAACAGCTTCAATATCCATTCCACCCGCAGCAGAAGCCATCACAATAATGCGTTCACTTTGGCGATCAACCAGTACGCCCAGATATAACTCTCGACTAAAAGGTTGAACTTTTTCGATCAACACAGTGTTTACTGGCAAACCCACTGAGTCAGTTTGAGGAGTCACAAGTTTTGAACCTAATAAAGCACTGACCGCAGTTTCCAGCTCACTTATATTAGAAATTAATTTAATGCCACCGCCTTTACCACGCCCTCCTGCATGCACCTGTGCTTTGACAGCCCATTGATCACCGCCCAACACATGAGCAGCTTCAACTGCTTCAGCCAATGACTCGGCCGCCTTACCCGAAGGTATGGGAATTCCATAATCTGCGAACAGTTGCTTCGCTTGATATTCATGCAGGTTCATCTCTTTATCCCTAAGTCATTTGTGATTAAAAAGGTATATCGTCATCAAAATCATCCATGCCACCTGATTTCTGAGGTTGGCTTTGTTGAGGTTGGTTTTGTTGTTGAGCTGGTTTTGAAGTGGGCGCGCGCTGCTCTCCACCGCCTCCCATAGAGTCACCGCCGTATTGCTGGCCGCCCCCCATATTGCCGCCGCCACCGCCTGCACGCCCTCCAAGCATTTGCATCTCGGATGCGACTATTTCAGTGGTATAACGATCATTGCCATTATTATCTTGCCACTTTTTCGTTTGCAAGCGACCTTCAACATAAACCTGTGAGCCTTTACGCAAATATTCACCCGCGATTTCAGCCAAACGGTTAAAGAAAACCACGCGATGCCATTCAGTACGTTCTTGCTGCTCACCACTCTGTTTATCTTTCCAGGAATCACTGGTCGCAATAGTGATATTTGTCACCGCATTACCATTTGGCATATAGCGAGTTTCAGGATCATTTCCTAGATTTCCGACCAATATAACTTTGTTAATACCTCTTGACATAACTCTCTTCCTCAATCTCTAATTTCTAATATTCAGGCACGTTCATCATCAATAGAATAGAGATAAAGCGAATCCCAATCCACTGTTTCACTATCCACTTTCAGATAAGCGACACCATCTTCACTCACAACAACAACTTCAGCAACACCCGTCACTACTTTGAGCTTTTCTTCCAAAGTATTTGCTTCCAATGAATCAATCTCACCTACATTAATCATGTAGGTTTTCAAGTGTGACGGAACACTCATCCCCACAGCTACGAGCGCCCAGATACCCGCACTTACCGCACAAAATAAGAATACAATTTCAAGACCAAGGTGCTGGTGAATCAAGCCACCGACCACACCACCAACAAATGCACCAAAAAACTGTGAGCTGGAATAAACGCCCATTGCCGTTCCTTTTTTATCCGCCGGTGCTGTTTTGCTGATCCATGAAGGCAATGTCGCTTCCAATGCATTAAAAGCAATAAAAAACATCAGGAGTGTGGCAAACACAGCCCAGAATGAATCAATAGCAAAGACTAAGATAGCCTGAGCCAAGCCGATCAAAATTGTTGCAGCAACAAATACCTGCTTCATTTTACGGTACTTTTCGGCCAGAATCACCAAGGGCACAAAGCCAATAAAGGAGAGCACCATCACACCTAAATAGATCTGCCAGTGATCACTGACATCAATTCCCGTATGGTCTCGCAGTGCCAGTGGCATCACCACAAAGCTGGCCGTCAGGATCATATGAAGAATAAAAATACCGAAATCCAGACGTAATAACTGGCCATTCTTTAAAACATCTTTAAATTGCGAAGGCGATGCTTCAGTATCACGATGAAATCGGTACTTCTCAATCCGCGGCACCCCATATTTCAGTAACACCAAACCAAGTAATGACAACACAGCCGTCAGCCAGAAAATACCATCAACACCAATCCAGTTATTCAGCACGGGCCCCATCGCAAGTGATATGGCAAATGCAGCGCCGATTGTCATACCAATCATAGCCATCGCTTTAGTACGATGCTCTTCACGGGTTAAATCCGCAGTCATCGCCATAATAACCGCAGCAATCGCCCCCCCCCCTTGCAACGCTCGGCCTATAATCACGCCCACGATACTGTCTGACATCGCCGCTACAACACTACCTGCGGCAAAAATTAACAGGCCAATGGCAATCATGGGTTTACGCCCAAAACGGTCAGACAACATGCCAAATGGAATTTGCAATAGCGCCTGGGTCAAGCCATAAATACCAATAGCCAAACCAATCAACAGAGGGGTGGAACCTTCCAGCTCTTCACCATACAAAGCAAAAACGGGCAATATCATAAATAGCCCGATCATGCGCAGTGCAAAAAGCCCTGCTGCCGAAATCGTCGCTCGCCGCTCTAAAGGGGTCATGTCTTGTTGTATCATATAGATATCAAATGCAATTCGGTTATTATTCTTTATAAAGTCCGCTGCATTCTATCAGGTTAATTTATTGAGACACAGCTCTTGATATTGAAAAATACCTCCAGCCCTATCATTGATGCGAACACTCAATATAATATGGATCCGTAAAATGGATTGATAACATACAGTAAAAAAACTGATACCCTATATCCCCTTTCAATCCATCAAAAACAATAATTTTCTTATGGATACAATTCTCATTCGTGGTGCACGCACACACAATTTAAAAAATATTGATGTTGATCTGCCGCGCGATAAACTCATTGTAATTACCGGTCTATCTGGCTCGGGCAAATCCTCACTGGCCTTTGATACAATTTATGCCGAAGGACAGCGTCGCTATGTAGAATCACTCTCGGCCTACGCTCGGCAATTTCTTTCGGTGATGGAAAAACCCGATATTGATCATATCGAAGGGCTTTCGCCCGCGATCTCTATTGAACAGAAATCAACCTCTCACAACCCACGATCCACCGTAGGCACTGTGACTGAGATCTATGACTACCTGCGACTGCTGTTTGCGCGTGTTGGCGAACCTCAATGTCCCGAGCATAAAATCACACTGGAAGCTCAAACGGTCAGCCAAATGGTAGACCATATTCTTGAGCAGCCGGAAGGTACAAAGCTGATGCTGCTCTCACCCGTCATACGTGACCGAAAAGGTGAGCATCAACAAGTTTTCAATCAACTGTTGAGCCAAGGGTATGTACGAGCTCGTGTGAATGGAGAAGTGGTTGAAATTGACCAAACCCCAGTATTAGATCGCTATAAAAAACACAATATTGAAGTCGTTATTGATCGCTTTAAAGTACGTGATGATATCAAACAACGCTTGGCAGACTCCGTTGAATCTGCACTTACACTCAGTGATGGACTGCTTTACATCGCTTTTATGGATGATGATAAAAAAGCTAACCTGGTCTTTTCTGCTCGTTTTTCTTGCCCTCATTGCGGCTACAACATTCCAGAATTGGAACCACGGCTTTTTTCGTTCAACAATCCAGTCGGTGCCTGCCCCACTTGCGACGGCTTGGGTACGATGCAGGTATTTGACTCTGCACGCGTTGTTCAAAATACAGAATTAAGCCTCGCCGGAGGCGCTGTGCGAGGCTGGGATCGACGCAACAACTATTATTTCCAGCTTCTCAAGGCACTTTCCGCACACTATCAATTTGATATTGAAACACCATTTGATGACTTGCCGGAAAATATCAAGCAAGTGGTATTGTATGGAAGTGGTGATGAAAAGATTAAATTCACGTATCAAAGTGACAACAAATCCACCAGCCGCATCCATGCTTTTGAAGGTGTTATTCCTAATATGGAGCGCCGTTATCGTGAGACGGAGTCCAATGTTGTGCGTGACGAATTAGCCAAATACATCAGCCACCAATCATGTACTGACTGTAACGCTACTCGTCTGCGCAGAGAAGCACGCCATGTATTTATTAACGAATACACATTGCCAGTGGTTTCAGCAATGTCGGTGGGCGATGCATATGCACTATTCACCACACTGAAGCTGCCTGGGAGTCGTGGTCAAATTGCAGACAAAATCGTCAAGGAAATTGCTCAACGCCTGAGTTTTCTAGTCAATGTCGGGCTGGACTATCTGAGCCTGAATCGCAGTGCTGACACTCTTTCCGGCGGTGAAGCGCAACGTATTCGCCTTGCCAGCCAGATTGGCGCAGGTTTAGTCGGTGTGATGTATGTGCTTGATGAACCCTCAATTGGACTGCATCAACGGGATAATGAACGACTGCTAAAAACGCTGACTTATCTACGTGATCTTGGTAATACTGTGATCGTCGTTGAGCATGATGAAGATGCTATTCGCATGGCCGATTACGTACTCGACATTGGCCCAGGTGCTGGTGTGCATGGTGGCAATATCATTGCTCAAGGTACGCCCGATGAAGTGATTAATAATCCAGCTTCGCTCACCGGCCAATACCTCTTGGGCACTAAAAGTATTACAGGGCCAAGTACTTTGGCTGAATTTGATCCAACGCGTGTTTTAAAAATTATTGGTGCAACGGGGAATAACCTTAAAAAAGTGAATGCTGAAATTCCAGTCGGTTTAATCACCTGTATTACTGGCGTTTCGGGCTCAGGAAAGTCAACACTGATTAATGATACGCTCTACCGAGCCGCCGCCATCGCTATCAACAAAGGCGGTGAAGCACCTGCACCTCATGAAAAAATTACTGGTTTAGAGCAGTTCGATAAAATTGTTGATATCGACCAAAGCCCAATCGGCCGTACACCACGCTCTAATCCCGCGACCTATACAGGACTTTTTTCACCCGTACGTGAAATTTTTGCGGGCACAAAAGAGGCACGCTCCCGGGGTTATATGCCCGGGCGGTTTAGTTTCAACGTCAAAGGTGGGCGCTGCGAAGCCTGCCGTGGTGACGGCGTGATAAAAGTTGAAATGCACTTTTTGCCGGATATTTATGTGCCTTGTGATGTATGCAAAAGCCAGCGTTACAATCGTGAAACGCTGGAGATTAAATACAAAGGCAAAAATATACATCAAATTCTTGAAATGACCGTTGAAGATGCTGCCGAATTTTTTGATGCTATTCCAGTTGTAAAACGTAAATTACAAACCCTTCTGGATGTCGGCCTCTCGTACATCACGTTGGGACAAAACGCGACTACTCTTTCGGGGGGCGAAGCGCAACGCATCAAACTGGCGCGCGAACTATCCAAGCGTGATACTGGAAAAACACTCTATATTCTCGACGAACCTACAACAGGCCTGCACTTTCACGACATACAGCAACTGCTCAATGTGTTGTACCGTCTGCGTGAACATGGCAACACCATTGTTATCATCGAACATAATCTGGATGTCATTAAAACAGCTGACTGGATTATCGATTTAGGCCCTGAAGGCGGCAATGGCGGCGGTATGATTCTCGCAGCAGGCACTGTTGAAACGCTGTGCAATCATGCAGAGTCTTACACAGGACAATTTTTAGCCAAGCATATTAAAAAAGCAGCCGCTACAGCACCGCCATTAAGTTAACAAATAGCGACATACCGTAGGTTGGCGGTGAGCTTGCGAACCCCAACCTACATAAGCAGAATTATTTACGGTAAATTTTTAACAATTTTTGGCCCAAGCCAGTTAGCGACCCCTATAGGTAAGCGCTGCCACGCATTAATCGCCATCTTATATTTTGGATTATCAGGGTTCAGCTGAGGCACAGCGCCGCCCTCTTTGAGCCAATAGTGCCAATAGAGCTGTTTCGGCTCTGCGCCCCACTGCTTTTTAAAACGATACGTGCCACAGCCAACGGTAGAACGCCCAAAATCAAATACTTTATAATCATTAGCTATTGCGAGCTTAAGTACATTCCAGTAGAGCGCCATATTGACACCAATACGATTATGTTTTCGTAATGACGAAGCCCACGGAATTTCCAGTCGTCCATTAAAACCCAGTAAAAAACCAGCGGCGACAGGGCCACCATCATGATTAATTAATACGATATAACTATTATCAGGAAACGCTTTTAATATTTCTGAAAAAAGTGACTTTGAATAGACAGGCGTTCCCAAATCACGCATATTTTCAGAAAAGACGCGATAAAAATCATCCACTAACTCCAAACCACCGCTGCGTATTTCCACGCCTTCACGCTGCGGGCGTTTTACCTGCGCCCTTACTTTAGTACCGATGTTTGACCATAATTCATCTTCTGAATCAGGCAATGCCAGCTCCATAACAACTTTATCTTCACGTACGGGCCACGGCTCACCTCGTGCCACTGTATCGCGGAACTCAATGTGCTGCACGCCTAACTCGGCAGCAAGCTCACCGGCTCGATTCATCAAAGCCAGCTCTATCTCCAGTGAATTCGCCAACGCCCCGCCATAGTTAAAAAATGGCATGGAGACAATATAATCACCAAACAACATACTTTTTAAGCGGACGAGCGGTAAAACACCAACAACCTCTTCCTCATCAGACATCGCCTGCAGATAATAAGATGAATGGCCAAAAAGCTGTTTAATCAGCTTTTTCCATACGGATAGGTGGTAAATTGATGCGTTGCTTTTAGATTGAACAAACTCATCCCATGCATTTGTATCAGAATCAATCTGTATAATTTGACATGCCGCCGTCATATTTAACCCTAATTTATATTAAAATACCGTGCAAGCCTAGCAGGCTCCCTGTTTGAACCTACTTCATACTCTTTTAGTGAGTTCAATTCAACATAAATATATTTATGTTATGGTGAAAATTTAAGATATCCATTGGATAACCGTAGAATGGTTGTAAGAGGTTAAGAATGCAATATCATATTCAGAGTAAAATTTTAATCATCATAGTGGCTTTATTGTTATCTAGCTGTGATGGCGGTGGCACGCCCAAAGCATATACGTATGTACTTACAAACACGCCACTTGCAGATATTAAAGAGGGTGAAACATATGTTTACACACCTAAATTTTACCCCGCTATTTTAGGGGAAATAAACTTCACAATACCAAAAAACCAACCTGACTGGATATCCCTTGATCCTGATACAGGAACAATAAGTGGCACCCCCTCTCAGGCTAATGTTGGAACATACCCCAATATCGAAATTCAAACCACTATTGGCGATAAAAAATTAACGACTGGAGCGTTTTCAATCACGGTGGAAGATGTAAATTTCTCACCAACAATCACAATTAAAGAAGGCAGCGGAATACCAAAAACAACAGATTTCTATGCGACACGAACGTATACCTTTGAACTCGATGCATCCGACCAAGAAAAAACCCCTTTAGAATTTTTTATAGAGCTTCCTGACCTGAGCCCCCTCCCCGACTGGATCAGTTTTGATAAAGACGAGCGTGTGGTATCTGTTCAGCCGGAAGTTGAACATATTGGTGAGAAATATGAAATTACAATCTCTGTTTCAGATGGTACAAACCAAACATACCTGCAACCTTTCACTTTTTCGGTCATACCTGGCATAGAAACAGCAACCATTAGCTGGACCGCTCCCACAAAAAATGAAGATGGAACGGAGCTAGAAGATCTGGCAGGTTATTACATCTATTATGGTACGAAAGAGGGGGAATATGATAAAGACAAGAGAGTTAGACTCGACTTTACAGAGCCAGAACCCCACCCCATTGAAAATTTACTCTTGCCTGAATATTTTTTTGTAATGACGGCTTTTGATGTTTATGGTAACGAGAGTCAATACTCAAACCCTGCACACATAAAAATTGATTAACATAAAAATAGTGTAAATTGAGAGATCCATCAAAAAAAAACAAGCATTTTTGCAATAGACTGACGATAACAACTCAAGTTATTTTTATTGTCATAAGGGTCATGCACAGATGCGTAACACATGGAATAGATATCTAATAGTCATAGCAATCTTACTGCTTTCAGGTTGCGGCGGCACGGACAGACTTACAAATACGCCTCCTGCCACTATTAAAGTAGGAGAGGCCTATACTTATACCCCTGAATTTTCACTCACTGCTGAAGAAGAGGCTCTTTTTACAATATCAAACCAACCTGAATGGATACTCTTTGATCCTGATACAGGGACAATCAGTGGCACACCCTCTAATACTGACACTGGCTTCTATCCCGATATCGAGATTCAGACTGTTGTTGAACTTACAATATTAACGACTCAACCATTTTCTATCACTGTAGAAGAAAAAGGGCTTTCACCACAATATACCCTTTTAAATACACCTCCCGCCCTTGTTAAAGAAAATGAAACTTACACTTACACTCCCGAATTCTCTTCTATTGAAGGAGAGATAGTTTTCACGATTACAAACAAACCTGAATGGATACTTTTTGATACTGACACTGGAAAAATCAGTGGCACACCCGCTGACATTGATATTGGAACCTATTCTGACATCACAATACAGGCTGACACTGGAAACACGACACTCACAACAGAACCGTTTTCTATCACAGTTGAAGCAATAAACCCTCAACCACAAACTAGTCAAGTAGTAGATATTCCACCTACTACCGATGAGCCACCAACAAATAGTGAACCACCAACAGAAACTCCAGTAAATAAACCACCTACCAGTGAAAAACCAATACCAGCAAATAAACCACCCACCAGTGAAAAACCAACAAACATTGAGCCGCCTGCAAAAGCACCGGAAAATAATCCCCCCACTTTCACTACAGTTCCAAAAGATACAACGATTTTTATTGGAGACACTTACGTATTTGAATCCAAAGCTTCCGACCCTGATAAAGATGATTCGTTAACATTCTCTATCTCGGGAGCTCCAAAAGGGATCACTGTCAATCCAGAAATAGGAAAAATATCTGGAAAACCTACTGATGCTGGCACCTATGCAATGACCCTTTCTGTATCAGATGGAAAACTCAAAGCGTCTACATCTTTCTCTATTACGGTAAATAAGAAAAATAGCCCACCCACTTTCATCAAAGTCCCAGAAGATACAACGATTTTTATCGGAGACACTTACGCATTCGAGCCCAAAGCTTCCGACCCTGATAAAGATGATTCGTTAACATTCTCTATCTCGGGAGCTCCAAAAGGGATCACTGTCAATCAAAAAAACGGAACAATATCTGGAAAACCTACTGATGCTGGCACCTATAAAGTGACCCTTTCTGTATCAGACAACAGCAAACTCACAGCATCTACACCTTTTTCTATTATGGTAAATAAGAAAAACCTTCCACCAACAATCGGTGGAACACCGAGTAAAACTACTTTTTATGCCACACG